>SXUH01000274.1 GCA_005791855.1 Bdellovibrionales bacterium | reverse complement strand
GACTACGACAAGCTCTACCAGATGGGTGTGGCCGGGATCTTCGGCCCGGGGACCGTGATCGCGGACGCCGCCAAGGACCTCCTGAAGAAGCTCGCGCAAAGCCTGGGCCATAGATGAGCACGCGGCTCCAGCTCAAAGACTACCTCGAGGGGTTCAGGAAGGGGGACCGGACCGTCCTCGCCCGGGCGATCACGCTGGTCGAGAGTCAGAACCCCGAGCACCAGAAGCTCGCCGGAGAACTCCTGCGGGAACTCCTCCCGAAGAGCGGCCAGGCCAAGCGGATCGGCATCTCGGGACCCCCAGGAGTGGGGACGAGCACCTTCATCGAAGCCTTCGGGAAGCTCCTGACGTCTCAGGATAAAATCGTCGCCGTGCTCGCGGTGGACCCGACCTCTCAGGTCACCGGAGGAAGCATCCTCGGGGACAAGACCCGCATGAACGAACTTGCCATCGATCCCCTGGCCTTCATCAGACCCAGTCCGAGCGGGGAAACCCTCGGCGGGGTCGCCCGCAGGACGCGGGAGACCATCCTCCTGTGCGAAGCCTTCGGCTTCGACTACGTTCTGGTGGAGACGGTGGGCGTGGGCCAGTCGGAGACCACCGTGGCGCAGATGGTGGACATCTTCGTCATGCTCCTGCAGCCGGGTGCGGGGGACGACCTCCAGGGAATCAAGCGCGGGATCCTCGAGGTGGTGGACCTGGTGGTGGTGACCAAGGATGACGGTGACCAGCAGAAGATCATCCAGAAGGCCAAGCACGACTACGAGAGGGCCCTGCAGATCCTCCGGCACGACAGCCGGATCCCTCCCGTCCTTTCCTGCTCGGCCCTCACCAAGTCGGGGCTGCCGGAAGTCCAAAAGACCATCGATGCCTTTTTCCAGAAGCAGCAAACTCTGATCATAGAAAAGAGGAACCGCCAGGGCCTGGACTGGATGTGGCAGCTGATCGAAGAGGCCCTTCGAGCATCTTTCGAAGAGACCATGGGGCAGAGGTCCCTCGAAGCGGCGGAGCAACTTGTTTTGAGTCAAAACGCTACCGCTCCGCAGGTGGTAACAAATCTCCTGAGTGAGTATTTCAAAAGCCTTAGCGTCCCAAAGAATTCTTGACCAGAAATCGTCCCCGGTAAAGTCTTATTGCCAATGCAAATTGTTCAAGTATAGAGTTTTCTCCTCTCATGACAAGGACAGTTGCATGCACCGTTACGCCTTCCTCTCCGTTGCTCTCTTCGTGCTCTCGCTCCAAGCGCTAGCGCAACCGATCTTAGTAGATACTCATGCCCATCTCCTCTCGCCTGGGAACCCCGGTAACCAGAGCCAAAGATGGCTAGCGTTCTCAGATGGCTACGCGCAGAGGAACTCCGGCCGAGAACCCTTCGCCGGCGCCAAGCAGCTGTTGCTGGCGCTCAACGAAGCTCGCGTTCACAACGCCGTTGCGATCAGTGCGGCCTACTTTTTCTTCGACGCCGCTGAGGCGCAGGCGGAGAATACCTTCACTGCTCAGCAAGTGGCCCTCGCTCCACGAAGGCTCCTGGGTTTCTGTGGGGTGAACCCGACCATGCCCTGGGCGGTCAGCGAGGTGGCCCGCTGCCAGCAGCTCAAGCTTCCTGGCCTCAAGTTCCACCTCGTGGCCAGCCGGTTTAGCTTCGCGAACGAGCAACACGTTCGCCAGCTCCGGGCCATCCTCGATCAGGCGAAGGTGACGAAGATGCCCATCCTGGCCCATCCTGGTGACAGTGAGGAAGAGTTCCGCGCCTTCGTAGACCTCGCCTGGAGCTACCCGGAACTCCGGTTCATCATCGCCCACGCCCGGGGACTTAACTACCGGCAGGTGGGTTTCATCCCGGGCGCGCTCAACGAAAGCCCTTCGCTTCCGAAGAACATCTACCTGGACATCAGCGGGACCATTAAATTCTACGCGGGGAGCCCGGAAGTGAACATGCTTCTCTGGTACCTCCGCCAGTTTGGCATGGACCGCGTCTTCATGGGGTCGGACTTCCCGGTGCATTCGATCCGCGATTCCTACGCCGCACTCTGGACCTATCCGCTGACCAATGCGGAGCGGGCCGGGGTGGCTGGCGGGAATTTCCTCCGGTTCCTAAGAGAACAACCTCGAAGGTAGAGGAGCAGCAGAAATGCTAAAAGAATTCATCGACTTCCTCAAGCACTACGGAGTCCTGGGACTGGCCATCGCGGTGATCATCGGCGGGAAGCTTAACCTCTTGGTGACGAGCCTGGTGAACGACATCCTCACCCCGACCATCCTCCAGCCGGCGCTGAACGCCGCCGGTGTGAAGAAGATCGCCGAGCTCTCCTACCACGGGATCCTGTACGGAAAGTTCCTCGCAACGGTGATCGACTTCACCATCGTGGCCTTCATCGTCTTCATCCTCGCCAAGAAGGTACTCCGGGACGAGGGTCTGCTCAAGAAGTAGTCCTAGTCCTGGGAGAGCTTCTTCTCGAGCTTGAGGTCTTCCCGTCGCTGTGCCTCTCGTTCGAACTCGAGGTCTAGCCTTCTTTTCTCTTCACGCTGCAACTTCTGTTGCTGTTGCTGCTGATGCTGCTGAT
>SXUH01000273.1 GCA_005791855.1 Bdellovibrionales bacterium | reverse complement strand
AGCAGGAGCAGGGCCAGTGGCACAGGGGCATGGCCGTGGAGACGCAGCCCTTGCACGGGTAGATCATCTTGCCGTACTCGACGGTCATCTCGCTCAGGTCGAGGACCTCGACCGCGAAGCCGCAGCCTTCGAAGGTCTCCTGAGCGATCCTCGTGAGACGAATGGTTTTAGAAATTTCACTCGGGCAGGTTCCTTCGTTGCGGTCGCTCGCCGCGATGAGGAGGATCCTCGCAGGGCCGGAGCCGTCATGGACACTCTGGGCTTCCTTGATGGCATCGGAGGCTTCGATCCAGTCCTTCGAGAGGTTGTAGTTCGGATCCGAGTAGGCCGGGCCCGCGGGAACAGTGTAGGGGGCCTTTCGGCCCTGGCTATAGTTCTGCCAAGCGACCTCGGCGATGTCGCGGAGAGAATCCCGGTAGGGATCGAAGTGTTGGTCGCAGAAGAGTTCGCCGAACCGTTTCTTGAATGCATTTTCATCTATCTTATGGTTCTTGTTTGTGGTGCGGGGTTTGGTCTCATCTCTCATTTTAAGATGGTATCAATAGGACTTTTCTTTATAAATTAGACAAAAGTATCTCGGCATAAACATCCTGGATGCAGTTCGGCAATGTAAGAGTAAGTGGATTTTACTCGATTGACTATAGAGCACGCTGTCTATAGGGTTTTCTTTCCTCAGGAGGGGCTATGAATAAGTTTGTTATTTATCTTCTAGCGGTTTTTTTCTCAACGACGGTCTTTGCCCAAGGAGGACCCACGATCAGGTGCCGGGCGATCAACCACACGGGCTACGTCCATGGCCTAGACCTCCGGGCCCTCGAGCTCAGCTTGTTCAAGTTCAACGGCGTCGCCTACGTCGAACTCCTCCACGGCGGTGCCCCCCTTCGGGACCGGCTGAACAGGCCCTTGTATCCGGCGCAGGACTTCCAGCAGGCAGCGAACTTCGGCTCGGACATCGACTTTACGACCTCGCGGTCGGCGTCGGAGAGAAGGCCCTGGGGGCAGGTGATGATTCGGTTCAGTCCGCGGCGGGGAGACGCGGCCGGGTTCCCGGCGGTCGTGAGGTTTTCAGAGTACGCAGAGGTAAGGTTCGTCTGCCTTCGCTGAAGAGAAAGAGTCGGTTCCAGGTTTTCCCCGGAACCGACTCGTAAGTGTGGAAGCTAGTCGTCGACCTGGATCTGGTTCTGATCTTTGTTGATCTTCACCCCGTCGCTGTCTTCGACCATGTCCTCCGCTTCATCCTTCTGATCTTCCTGGTACTCTTCCTGAGCTTCCTTCATCGATTCGTCGTACTCTTCACGGGCCTCTGCCTGACGTTCTTCGAGCTTCTCCTGGGGAGTGCTGCAAGACACGGCGAGGACGAATGCTGAAAGGAACAGCACTATCTTCTTCATGTGGTTCTCCTTGCGATTAGCGGATCTGAGTCGGAGTCTTTCGAGTGACGTTGAAGCGAGTCGTGATCACTCTCATCACGTAGTCGAGGAGTTCTTTGAACAATTTTGCTTTGATGATTCCACCGATGAATCCCATATATCCTCCAGGGAAAGGGTTGCCTATGGATGGTCATGCAACTCCAGTACCAGAAAATAATTTCTCGCAGCAAGAGACCTAGAGAAGCTGTTAGCTTGGCTTCTCCATGAGCTCCGTGTGGAGCTTCAGGGCGATGTTACCGGAATCAGAGCGGACGAGGTACGCCGGCTTCTCCACCGAGCCGTTGCGTTTAATCTTCGACCCCTTGATCTCTCGTTCGACGGGCCCCATGTGTACTTCTTCCACGGTCCCATCGACCACACCCGCGCCCCATTTCCACTGAATGGCCGTGCCCTTTTTGTATGCTTTCGTCTTTGTGTCTTTCATAAGTTCCTCCTCTTACTAGGGTAGGGAAAGGGAGGGCCTTTATGAATGAGACAGAGAGTAAACATGAGCGGCTGAGTGAAAGGCTCGGGAAATCAAGGAGCGGAGTTTCTCCGCCGATAAGCGGGAGAATGAGTCAACCATCGACGCGGATTCAGCTTCAACTCTATTCCAGCATTTTCGTGCTGCTCTTTCTCGTTGCGTATCCGGATCAGACTTTTGCCCAGAAGAAGGCACGGAAGTCCCCGGGTCTGAGTCTTAGTTCGCAAGGATCCTGCGACCCGAATTCCGAGTTTGTAAAACAGACCTCTGCGGAATGCGGCTCCTGTGATAAGGCAAAGCAGATTTGCATCACCGTTCCGTATACCGCCACCGCTGAGCACCTCAAGAGGGACTGGACCAACGCCTTCCTCGCGGCCGCGAGGAAGAAGAGACCGGCCCAGGGCAAGGGGTGCCTCGAAGCCGTTCGGGCCATCGCGGACAAGACGGTGGGCCAGGATCTCCAGTACCTTTCGACCCTCTTGAACCATCCGGCACGGAAAGCGGAAGACCGGTTCATCATCCTGCCATACCCGAGGGCTTCGTTCGACGCGGACGCGTCCATGAACGCGGCCTGCGGAAGTAGCTGCGACGGGGCCATCGAAGCGGCCAGGAAGAACGTTGAGGAACTCATGGGAGGCTCGGGCGGGAAGTTCCAACTCCGGCCCCAGGACGTCACCGCCAACGTCAATGCCTTTAGGGAAAACTACGCCGTCGCTCCCGGGTGCGCTAGGGAATTTAACCAAGCGATCCGAGCGGAGTTCGCGAAGTACTCACAGAAGGAATCCAGGGATGCCATCGCCGATCTCCAGCAGACTCTCGAAACGCTTCCCAATGGCCCAACGGTCGACTGCCCGGTGGAGCAACCGGTTCCCATGGCGGACCGCTGCCGCCAGGAGGTTCCCATCGGCCCCGCCACCCTTCCCTCGAAGGTCTTCGAGGAACTCGTTCCCCACGGTCACTGCGCGGTTCCGAATCTCCTGGCCGTGCGGGCCTACATGAAAGAGCAGGGGATGTCGGAGGAGAGTGTAGAGGCCTTCACCCAGCCGGCCTGCGTGCGAGCGTACCAGAGGAACCTCGGCTGGAGGTCTGCCACGGCGGCGACGGTCGATCCGCGGACCAACTGCGGAGTCGATCCGGCGCCCGTCGAACTCCAGGCGAGCTTCTGGGACCAGCTCCCGAAGAGGTCTCTCGGGATGAATCCCCAGCGCTGTGTCGCTGCCCGGGAGATGGTGGCCCGGGAAAAGAGGTACCGGCAGGAGCTCTCGAAGGAAGCGGCTGAAGCTTCCTGGTACGACGTCTCCGCCCGGTACAACCAGTGGAAGGGAGCGCGGCTCGCGACGGTCTCCGCGGCCAAGAGCGTATCCGTCACGCTGGGCGATCAGACGGGAAGGCCCTTCCAGAGTGACGCCGGCGGAAACGTGAAGACGGCCATCGGCGAAGTGGACCTCGACTGGTTCATGGACCTCCACTACGGTGGTGGGAACTGCCAGGTGACCGAGGGGATCTATGGCCTGGCCAAGACCGTTTGGGCAGCGAGGAACTCGGTGACCCGGGGGAACACGAACCCCGTACCGAAGAGCGACCCGGGCGAGAAGCGGGCGGTGGAGCACATGTGCGCGGGGGGAAGCTTCGAACAGCTCGTCCCGGAGGATTTCATGCGCCGGAACTGTCCGGCCCACTACTTCAGCGACAAGAACAACTTCGATTTCTCAAGCCACGACGCCGGGAGCTTCTGGGGTTCCATCGACGATACCCGGAAGAGCAACTGGGTCACTCCGGTGACCGTCCCGGGACAGGATCCCTTCGAGAACATCTACTGAAGCTTGGTCAACGGAACCAGATCCATCCGTCCAGATGGTCCCGCCGCGGGTAGGTGGTGGCGTACCGGAGTCGAACGGGACTCAGCTCATAGGCGGGGAGGAGGTCCGGGGTCCGGACCAGGGAGACGAAAGAATGCTTCGGAACAGCGGCGAGGGCTCTCTGGAAGCAGGCCTCTTCCTTCGCGTTGAACTCCGCCTCCGCTCGCCGGGTCGCCGGATCGTCCTCGTCCACGTCGTCGGGAAACTCGAAGGCGTACTTCTCAAAGTAGAAGGCGCTGGTGGAGAAGAAGAGGTTACTCGAGAAGATGAAGGCCTTCGCCGGAACTCCCCGGCGGCCTAGGTTTGCCTGGAGGGTGAGCTTGTCCTCTATCCGGTGCCGGGACCGGAGGAGGATGTGGAAGAGGCCGACGATCTTCACTCCGGCCCTGCAGCTGCCGGCGGCGAAGGCCGCGCTGATGTTCCTCGCCATGATGGCGTTCCGCTCATTGGTGTTATCGAGCCCTCGCGCGGAGATGTGGCCATTCTCCGCGACGGTCGAATCGACGGCGAAGACCTTACCCTTGTGCCGGAGAGTGACCTCGGCGGTGGCGAGGAGGCTCGTGAAGATCCGCGCGTAGGTGTCGATGCGCCGGCGACGCTCCGGGGACGGTGCCTGGTCGGAAGGGAAGAGGACGCGTCGAGAGAACTCGGTGGCGTCGATCTGGCCCGCGAGGTACGCATCGAGATGTTTCTGCTGGTCACTACCGAGTTCGAGGAAGAGGCAGTTAAGCTCGGGCCTTGCCTTCTTAAGGGAGCGGTAGAACTCCGGGAGGCGATCCTTTCCGAGATAGTCACCGTGGTCTTCGCCGAGGACGAGGACCTTCGTGGTTCCGGGGAAGAGGTGAGCGAGCTTCTCCTTCAGCGGATGCGACTGGTTCACCTCTCGGTGGAAGAGGGCCGTCCTCTTCTCGCAGGAGAGGACCTGCGAGAACGCGGTGGTCGGTCCGAGAACCGTGAGTGCCAGGATGAGGGATCGGATGCTCATCCGCAGACCTTACTACGTTGCCTCCGCCGGCACCCGGAGCCCTGTAAAGATTACTTACGTTTACCGATGCCGCCGACTATGGTTTAATCCCGGGATGAAAACCAACCTAGCTCCCTGGGGCGACGCCGAGAAGGCCGCCTGGTTCGAAGAACAAACCGTCAAGCGCTCCTACCAGGAAGAAGTCGTCTCCAAGATTGAGGACCTCCGGTCCCGTTTCAGCGTCGTCCAGTACGGGGCCCTCTCTCTCGCTCCCAAGACCTACCCGCTCTTCCTGCTCCGGTCGAAGGACTTTTCCCCTTCGAAGAAGACCGTCTTGATCACCGGCGGAGTCCACGGCTACGAAACCAGCGGAGTCCACGGGGCCCTGGCCTTCCTCCGAAACCACGCCCAGAAGTTCGAAGCGCGCTTCAACTTCCTCTGCGCCCCGTGCATCAGTCCCTGGGGTTACGAGACGGTGAACCGCTGGAACCACAGGGCCATCGACCCCAACCGCTCGTTCTACCCCGACAGCCCGGCGGAGGAGTGCAGGTTCTTCCTCTCCGCGGTTAGCGGTGAAGCCTTCTGGGTCCACTTCGACCTCCACGAAACCACCGACACCGACAACACCGTCTTCAGGCCCGCGCTCGCCAGCCGTGACGGAAAGGTCGAGGAATTCTCCGAGATCCCGGATGGCTTCTACGTCGTGGCTGACGCGAACAACCCGCAGCTCGAGTTCCAGAGAGCGGTCATCCGGGCGGTGAAGGAGGTCACCCACATCGCCCTCCCGGACGAGAAGGGATGCCTCATCGGCGCCCCGGTGGTGGATGAGGGAGTGATCTACTACGACATGAAGAAGCTCTTCCTCTGCGGCGGTTTCT
>SXUH01000272.1 GCA_005791855.1 Bdellovibrionales bacterium | reverse complement strand
CGGTGAGCCCGGGGACGAAGTTCGTCACCCTCGGGGGTGCGATCGCGACCGACGTCCACGGGAAGAATCACCACAAGGACGGCAGCCTCGGGCCCTGGATCCAGGGCCTCGTGCTCGAGCGCTCAGATGGGAAGTTCGCCTGCGACCGGAGCCGGAACCCGGAGCTCTTCGCCGCGACCATCGGAGGCCTCGGGTTAACCGGACGGATCGTCTCCGCCGAGCTCAGGCTCAAGCGGATACCGTCCGCGTACGTGGACCAGCGGATCGAGCGGTTCTGGGACCTCGAGGAATTCTTCGAGATCAGCCAGAGAGAAAGCGCGAGCGACTACACCGTGGCCTGGCTCGACCAGGCGTCCTCGAAGAGCGACGGGAGGGGCCTCTTCATCTCCGGGAACTTTTCGGAGGAGGGCGGCCTCGAAGCCCACGGAGCTCCCCGGTTCCAGGTGCCGGTGGACCTGCCGGAGAAGGTCCTGAGTCCGGTGACCATGTGGCTCTTCAACTCGGCCTACTACAACCAGCAGTTGGTGAAGGTCTCGGAGACCCAGGTCCACTACGATTCCTTCTTCTACCCGCTGGACAAGGTGGGAGGGTGGAACCGGATCTACGGGAGGAGAGGGTTCTACCAGTTCCAGTGCGTGATCCCCCGGGAGGATGCGCTCCGGGGACTCCGGGAGATCCTGAGGGTCGTCACTTCGAGCGGCCACGTCTCCTTCCTCTCCGTGCTGAAGTTCTTCGGGGACAGGCAGTCGCCGGGGCTGCTCTCGTTCCCGAGGCCCGGGCTCACCGTCAGCCTGGATTTTCCCAACCGGGGTGAGGAGACCAGCGCGCTCTTCAAAGTCTTGTACGACCTGGTCCTCGAGCTCCGGGGCCGGGTCTATCCGGCGAAGGACGCGCTCATGTCGGCGGAGCACTTCGCCGCGGCCTTCCCGGAGTACGGGGCCTTCAAGGAGTTCCGGGACCCGCGGTTCTCCTCGGATTTCATCAGACGGGTGGCGGAGTAGTATGAACATCGTCGTGCTCGGAGCGAGCTCCACCATCGCAAAGGAGATCTGCCGGACCCTGCTCCGGGGAGCGGCCCACGACTTCGTCCTGGTCGGAAGGAACGGGGAGAAGCTCCGGAGCATCAAGCTCGACCTGACCTTGAGAGGAGCGGGACAGGTCCGGGAGATCGTCTTCGACCTAGATCGGATCACGGAGTTCGAGACGCTCCTCCGGGAAGTTTCCGCGGCGGCGTCTCCCATCGACCTGCTCCTCGTGGCCCACGGAACCCTGCCAGCGCAGAGAGAGGTGGAGGAGTCGGCCCCGGAGGTGGCGGCGGCACTACTCGGGAACTTCGTTTCCCACGCGGCCCTCCTCGCGGCCTTCGCACCGGTGTTCGTCCGACAGAAATCCGGGACCGTCGCGGTGATCTCCTCCGTGGCCGGGGACCGGGGGCGCCGGAGTAACTACGTCTACGGATCGGCCAAGGCGGGGCTGCAGGCGTACGTCGAAGGCTTCGCGGCGAAGCTGGCGGACCACGGGGTCCACGTCCTCGACGTGAGGCCCGGGATGGTCCGGACCGCGATGACCGCGCACCTCGACCAGGGGATCCTCTTTTCCTCACCGGAGAAGGTCGCGGCGGACGTGGTGAAGGCGATCACGGCGAAGAGCTCGGTCTCGTACACCCCCGCCGTCTGGCGCTACCTCATGCTCGTGATCAGACTCATCCCGAGGGCCGTCATGCGGAGACTACGGTTCTAGGGTCTCGAACTTGTCCGGGATCACCGGCGGGTCTTTCTCCGGATCGAAGGGCCGCCAGGAGCCCGGGGGAAGCGGGGCGGACATGATGGCCCTGGAAGCGTCTTTCCGGAGGACGATGCTCAGCGAGGGCAGGGCCCAGTAGTAACCGAACTTCTTCTCGAGGTCGGTCTCGAAGAAGTTCAAGACGCCGGTCCGGGAGTTCAGCTGGTGCCGGAGGTCCGAGAGGAAGAGCTCGAAGTCCTTCGCGGTCTTGTACTTTGACAGAGAAAGCGAGAGGAAAAGGAGAACGGGGATCCCGTAGTACCGGAGCTCGCCGACCTTCATCTGCTTCCCCACGAGGAAAGCGAAGAGAGAGCTGGAGAGGAAGAGGACGGCCCCGCTCACGATCCGCATCCGGTGGTGTTGGCCGGGGTCAGCCCAGAAGGCGGGAGCGAAGAGGACGAAGGCAAGCCCGAGGGAAATGACGCTGCTTACGAGGGAAACCCAGCGGTTCCGGGCAGTGACGTAGATGAAGTAGGTTCCAAGGCAGAGGACGGAGAGTTCGAACTGGCCCGGACCGAAGAGCAGGCTGAACTTCACCGCCCGGGCGAGGTTCGAGGGATCCCGCGGATGGGTGATGGACCAGACCGCGACGGCGAAGGCAAGGACGCAGTTCAGGGCGCAGACCCCGAAGACGACCCTCTCGGTCCGGACCGAGCTTCGACGGAACCGGAGGACCACGAGGCAGAGGAGCAAAGGGGCGAGGAAGCTCATCGATTCGTAGGAAAGGACGCAGACGGTGCTGCAGAAAGCGAGGGCCAGGAGCTCGAGCTTCGAGAGGCGCTCCTCGGAGATGAGGAGGGTGACGAGGTAGGCGGAGACGCCGTACGCGGTGTTGAATTCTCCCACCGTGAGGAAGCTCACGTTCAGGTAGCAGACCGCGCAGACGGCGACGAAGGGCCAGAGCAGGGGATGGTTCCGGAGCTTGACCAGGCCGAGGAACCAGAAGAACGACGGAACGAAGACCTGGCCGAAGGAGAGGAGATAGACGAGCTTAGACACCTCGCGGACCCCGAGCCGCATCCCGAAGACCATAGGAGCCTGGGTGAGGTAGTTCACAAACCTCCTGGGCCAGTCGAAGTCCATGAACTTATCCTGGGTCAGCATCTCAAGGACCCAGAGGCCGCCGTCGCCGAAGAGGGCGTTCTTCGAAGCGATGCTCGTCCCGACGCTCAGGGCGAGGGTCACCAGAACGAGGGCCTTGAACGGGGAGAGGTCATACCGTGGGCGCAGGCGGCTCTCCGGAGATGGAGGTTCGGAGGCGGTCGATCCAGGACTGGAGGTCTCTTGGGTCGAAGTCGGAGCGCAGGTAGGAGTGGAGGTCGAGGGACGCCTGGGCCACCAGGATCTCTTTCAGCGTAAGAAAGCCCCGGAGCGGGTGGGACCGGAGCTCTGGGTCCGGGCAGTCCTGCCCTGGGAGCAGCTGGCAGAAGCCGGAAGCGAGTCTCAGGTTCGAGGTCTGCACGATGTGCTCCCGCTCCCCGGGCCTTCCGACCCAGCAGCCGAGGTACTCGAGGTACGAGGGAGAGGCGAAGGCGATCTCGGATCCGGGACACCCTGGGACGATGGCCTCGAGGTCGACGGCGTCCTCCGTAGTTCGGAGCTTCTTCCTCGTGGCCCCAAGGCCCCGGAGGAGCTTCGCCCGATGGTAGGGATTCTCCTCCGTCTCAAGCCGCCGCCGCTGCCAGCCGAGCTTCCGGAGCTGGAAGACCTTCGACCAGACCAGTTCGTTCGCCGGGGAGGCGAGGGCACTGACCTCGTCCCAGAGGCTTCGCGCGTGGACCTCCGGTTCTCCAAGGAGCGGGAAGAGGCGCTTCATGCGGAAGTAGCTCCGCAGGAGTTTCTTCACCGCGGGCGGGGAGTCGGCGATGATGGTGACGTCCACGTCGCTCATGAAGAGGTTGAACCCGTTGGCTTCGAGGAGGGAGTGCCGGAGGATGAGGTCCCTCGCCTCGGGGTTGGCGCGGAGGTAGGCGAACCGGAGGAGGGGAAGGACGAGGGCGGTCAGGATCGCCTGGGTCCAGGAATGGATGAAGTTGTCTTTGGAAACTTCGTAGAGCTTGAGGAGGAGTCGGTGCTTCAAAAGAAGACCCTCAGGGCAGCTCCTATGTCGGTGGTCACGAGCTTCTGGGCGTCGTTGTCGGCGGCGTCTCCCCGGGCGGCGGGGACGAAGGCGAAGGCGTCGAATTCGGTGTCGTTGCCGAGGTCGAGGGTGCCCTTGGCGATGACGTAGGTGAAGCCGGACTTGAGGTCGTTGATCACGGTGCCGCTGAGCTTGACCAGCGGGTGGACGTCGTACTGGTTGGCGATGGCGACGAAGTACTCCGTCGGGAGGAAGCGCTCGCCGAAGGAGTCCAGGGTCACGAACTGGTTCTTCTCCTGGTAGCCGCCCTCGAAGCGCAGGTGCCACTTTGCCGTGAGCTGCTGGTCGAAGCCGAGCATGGCGTCGATGAGTGTGTTCGAGGGAACGTCGGAGATGTACTTGGTCTGGTAGAGGAACTGGGTGAAGACCATGGCTTCGGAGAGGCGGTAGCTCAGCTGGCCCCCGGCCTTGTACCGGTCCTGGTCTTCGCCGGCCACGAGGTCGAGCTGCAGGTCACTGTTCGGCTGGACCTCGGCCCGGACCCAGACGGTCTTCTGGATCTTATCTTCTTCGGCGTCGGACTTCTTCCGGTCCCCGAGGAGGAAGAGCTGCACCGTGAGCTTCTCGGTGTAGTAGTTGTTGAAGGAAATTCCGTCGTTCCCCTGGGCCACCTGCGAGATGGCGGTCAGCCCCGTCGGCTGGTTGAAGGGGTTCACCGGGTTGAAGATCTCCCCAAGGCCGTAGTTGATGTACATCCGGCCCACGGTGAGGCGGTGGTCGCCGATGTCGTACTCGAGGAGGAGCTTGTTGAGCACGGACTCGAGCTGGAAGACGCCGTCGCGCTTCTTGTACTGGAGGTTGAAGAGGTCCCGGGCGACGAGCTCGTTGGGGAAGGTGAAGATCTGGGACGCGAAGTACGGGTCCCGCGAGCCGAGGGCGAAGGGCGCGTCCGGAGGCGTGTAGAGCTCGGAGGCCGTCCCCCGGAGGAACCAGTTCGCCTCGATCCGGGAGCCGTCGAACTTGATCTTCTCGTTGAGGTTCCCGTAGACCATGTAGAAGTCCCCGGAGTCCCAGTCCTGGAACAGGTCTCGCTTGGCGAGCTCGTTGTTCCAGGAGTACCGGCCCTGGGCCTCGAGGTTGCCCGAGAATTCCGAGTCCACCGCCGCCGCGAGCGGCAGGGAGAGGGAGAGGAGCACGGGCAGGAGGAGCTTCATGGGCTAGTCCGCCAGGTTGTTCTGGGAGAAGTGGTTCGGCTTGAAGGACGTGTTGAACTTGATGTCCTTGTAGGTGATGACGGTCTTCTTCGTCTTGTCATCCTGGGGCTTCATCTCCCAGCGGGTGAGGACCTTGTGGCCGTCGAAGGTCTTGAGGTCGTCGAGCGTGAGGGTCCGGCGGAGCGTGCCCTGCTTGTCGTAGTACTCGTAGATCCGCGGGAGGCAGTCCTTCTTGGAGGCGTAGGTGACGATCCGGGGCCACATCACCTTCGAGGTCGACTTCGCGAGGTTCTCGATGACCTTGTAGTCCTGGCCCCCGACCTTCGCGTCCTTGCCGAACTTGTGGCTGTAGTCTTCGCTCATGGACGACGCCTTCAGGACGTCGTCGTTGGTGAAGTCCGAGCCCATCCAGCTCGCCAGGAGCATCGAGGAGGAGACGGCGACCTTCCGCTTGAGCTTCGGGAAGTAGTTCCACATGTTGTTCTCGATCCGGAGCGTGCGGATGCCCTTCTCCTTGGCCGGCGACTGGATCGTCGAGAGGGCGAGGGACTTCCCTTCGACGTCCGACTCGATCTCGAGCTCCCGGGTCCAGTTCGGGGTCTGGATGGTCATGGTGAGCTCCGAGTGGGAGCGGTCACCGCGCATCTCCTTGTCGGCGTACTCGGTCCAGTGGTCCGCGCTGTTGACGTTCGCCCCGAGGGCCACGCAGAAAACAAAATCTCTTCGGAAAAATTTCTTAAACATTGTGCGTCCTTATTTCTTTGATCTGTCCGTCGTTAATATAGAGTACCGTCCGCACCTGTTCGATCAGGCGCTGGTCGTGGGTCGAGAAGATGAAGGTGAGCTTGAAGTCCTGGTTGAGCTTCTTGAAGAGGTCGATGATCTCCTGGGAGGTCTTCGAGTCGAGGTTCGCCGTCGGCTCGTCGGCGAGGATGAGCTGGG
>SXUH01000271.1 GCA_005791855.1 Bdellovibrionales bacterium | reverse complement strand
GATGACGGAGTCATGCCTCAGACCGTCGAATCCATCAGATTCTGTAAGAACGCCAAGGTGCCGATCATCGTGGCAGTGAACAAGATCGATAAGCCCGGGGCGAACCCGGAGAAAGTTAAACAAGGACTCATGGAGTTCGAACTCCTCCCGGAAGAATGGGGTGGAGAAACTCAGTACGTGCACCTCTCGGCCCTGACCGGTGAAGGCGTGGATAACCTCCTCGAGGCCATTGGCCTGCAGGCGGAGATCATGGACCTTCGGGAGAATCCGAAGGGCCCCGCGGAAGGTGTCGTCATCGAATCCAAGATCGAGGTCGGTCGCGGACCCGTGACCACCATCTTGATCCAGAAAGGAACCCTCGAGAAGGGCGACGCCATCGTGGTCGGGGAAACCTCCGGCCGGGCTCGGTCGCTCATGGATTTCTCCGGGAAGATGCTCAACTCCGCAGGCCCGTCGACTCCGGTCCAGATCCTGGGCCTCGAATCCGTGCCGAGCCCCGGCGACGTGCTCAACGTCGTGAAGAATGAGCGGGAAGCCTCGAAGATCGTCGAGAACCGGATCAACGAACGGAAGGGGCTCGCCAGCGCCTCCGTGGAGGTCCAGAAGGTCAGCCTCGAGGACTTCTTCGCCACGGCTCAGAACAACTCCGAGATGGAGAAGAAGGTCCTCAAGCTCATCGTGCGAACCGACGTTCAGGGATCCTTCGAAGCGATCCGCTCCGCGGTCGAGCAGCTCGGGAACAACGAAGTCTCCGTCGAAGTCATCAGCGGCGGCGTCGGTGCGATCACCGACGGCGACGTGAACCTCGCCGCCAGTTCCAAGGCCTTCATCTTCGGCTTCAACATGCGCCCGGTGACCACCGCGCGGCGCCTTTCGGAGGAGAAGGGCGTGGACATCAAGACCTACTCGATCATCTACGAACTCATCAACGACGTGACCATGGCCCTCGAAGGCATGCTCACCCCAGAGCGCGTCGAGAAGTACATCGGCCGGGCCCAGGTCCGCGAGACCTTCGCGATTCCGAAGGTCGGAACCATCGCCGGGACCGCGGTCATCGACGGGAAGATCGAGCGCGGCTGTAACATCCGCCTCCTCCGTGACGGGAAGATCGTCTACGACGGCAAGCTCAGCACCCTCAAGCGCTTCAAAGACGAGGTCAAGGAAGTCAAGAACGGCTACGAGTGCGGGATGTCTCTGGAGAACTTCAACGACGTGAAGATCGAAGACGTGATCGAAGCCTACGTGATGGAAGAGAAGAAGCGAACGCTGACTTCAGAAGCAACACTCTAAGGAAACTAAGTGGCAGGCCGTGGGAATAAATTTTCGAAGATAAAATATGAAGAGCGGGTCCGCGACGAGATCAACCTCGCCCTCCGGCGGGAGTTCGCGGACCCGCGCCTCATGAACGTCTCCGTCACG
This sequence comes from Bdellovibrionales bacterium, assembly GCA_005791855.1. Taxonomy (GTDB): domain Bacteria; phylum Bdellovibrionota; class Bacteriovoracia; order Bacteriovoracales; family Bacteriovoracaceae; genus Peredibacter. The sequence goes on along the minus strand of SXUH01000271.1, from coordinate 3,117 downwards.
CACGTGGAGCTGACCCAAGACTATTCCCACGCGAAGGTCTACTGGGACACGTTCAACGCCGGAACCCGCGGCGACGCCAAGGAAGCCATCGAGAGCACCGCCGGGAAGATGCGGAAGGTCCTCTCCACCAAGATGGAAGTCCGGCAGATCCCGGAGATCCAGTTCATCTACGACTCCCAGTACGAAGACGAATCGAAGATCTCCAAGCTCCTCAAGGACTCCTCCCAAGCTGATCCGGATGAAGCCGAGTAAGAGCATCGGCATCTACCCGCCGCTGGTCTTCAACGTCTTCAAGCCCGCAAAGATCACCTCCTACGACGTCATCCGGCACTTCAAACGTAACCTCCCTCCGGGGTTCGGGAAGATCGGCCACTTCGGGACCCTCGACCCCTTCGCCTGCGGGGTGCTCATGATCGGCATCTCCGGCGCCGCGAGGTTAAACGACTTCATCCACGACCTCCTCCCGAAGACCTACCTCGCCGTCGGCAAGCTCGGTGTCGAAACACCCACCGGGGACTACACCTCCGAACCTTCGCAGGTCGACACCTCCCTCTACCTGACCAAGGAGATCGCGCGCCTCCCGAAAACCTTCCTCCAGGAGAGACTCCGGGAGAAATTCCTCGGCGACTACCTCCAGGCCCCGCACAAGTATTCGGCGGCGAAGTTCATGGGCAAGAACCTGCACGAGTGGGCAAGGGAAGGGGTCGAAGTCCAGAAAGAGGAAGTCCTCCGGAAGGTCCATTCCATCGAGGTGGTGAAGTACCAGTTCCCCTACCTCGCCGTGAGAGTCACGGTGAGCTCCGGGACCTACGTCCGGTCGCTCTTCAGCGACTTCGCCAACGACCTCGGGACCCTGGGTTCGCTGGTTTCCCTTGTGCGGGAGAGTGTGGGGCCCGTGACGACCCGGGACGCGCTCCACCGTCGCGACTGGCCCCAGGACAAAGCCTCGGAGATCCTTGGCCGGGCCCTCCGCGTGGACTCAGTCCTTCCGTTCGCGAAGATCGTCCTCGATGAGAAGCTGACGACCAAGTTTAAGAACGGCGGGTTCCTCAAGCCGAGCGAGCTGACCTTCGCCGGCCCCCGGAGCTTCGGCACGGACTACTTCTGGATCACCGACCGCGCCGACCGGCTCCTGGGGATGGGACAGCAGGTGAGCTCCGAGGAGATCCGACCTAAGATAAACTTCCATTCAGAGGTCCAAGCTTCCTGAGCATGGCCGCGTGCCCTTCGAGGACCTTGTCCCAGCAGGCCCGGCTGAAGCTCTCGGCATCGGGGAAGGCCCTCGGATCAAGTTCCTTATGGACGATGATCCCGACGTGTTTCTTGGTATTGATGTAGCCCTTGGGACTCAAGATCCCTCGAGTGCCGTAGATGCTCGTCGGGATGACCGGGATCTTCTCATTGAACGCGAAGACCAGAAGGGTTTTCTTCATCTCTCCGAAGGGCTTGGGGTGTCCGGTCTTCGACCGCGTCCCTTCGGGGTAGACCTGGATTCCGATCCGGTCTTTTAGGATCCTTCTCTTGGTCTTCTCGAACACCTGCCGGCGGGATGAGGTCTTGCTCCGGGATACCGGGAGCGCTCCGGAGATCCAGCCCATCCACCCAAAGACCGGGATGTAGAGCACCTCTTTCTTCATGATGGGAGGGACCTGGAACTTGGTGATGATCAGTGGGATATCGATGAAACTTTGATGATTTGCGATATAGAGCCCGTAGGGAGGGGTGCCGGCGAACTCAGGTGACCGGTGATCCTCACTGATGTCAATCTTGGCTCCGCACGCCAGCCGGACAATGCCCTCTGAGAGGAGTTTCCAGACCGGACTTACGATTTTCAGGCGCCGACGAAGGCCAAAGGGTAGGGCGATTATGCACGCCGGTACGAGCATGAAAAACAGGCCAAAAAACAGCACTAAAATAGCTTTTATTTGAGTCAGAATTTGCATCCGCCTATTCTACTTAAAACCAGACTAAGGTAGCAACAAAGAGGGTTCTAATTTTCTGCAGAATAGGCTATAATTTTACTAGTTTATCAGATCGTTTCAGGAGCATATTGTGTCTACAAGCTTTATCGCCATGGGTGTTGCCTTATTTTTGGTTCTGAACCTGGTAATAGGTCTCGGCGTTCTCAGTTTATTCTTCGGCGCCTTCGAAACACTTTTCGGCAAGCCGAAGCTCACTCTGCTCCGATCCACCAAAGGTGGAAATTTCTTCGCCTTCGGCTTCAAGTGGAACGCGGCCAAGGAGCCCGCGGCTCTGGATAACGTTCGCATCCGTCTCTACAATCCCTTCGGTAGTCCGACGCAAGTCGACCTCGCAAAGCCCTTCGAACCGAAGAAATCTTCCTTCGCGGCCGAGCTCGACATGGGACCCGGCTTCAAGGAGCTCCTCGGGGCCCGGGAGTTCGACTTCGCCCTGGTTGAGGTTGAAATCTACTCTAAGAAAGACGGGGTCAACTTCATCTTCGACATGAAGGGCCCGAAGTTCAAGAAGCTCCTCTCCGAGGCCAACCTCACCATCGACCAGTACCTCGAGAAGAACCGGTTCAACGAGAACAAAGCTTCCAAGCCGCCGATCGACATCCCGATCAGAAGCTTCATCGCCGACACGGTCCCGGGGAAGGGCCCGCAGCTGAAGATGGCCACCAATCCGATGTTCGCCGGGGAGTTCACCTCCGCTCCGGCTAACGCCGGCGGCACTCCCGCGCAGGGTGGGAACACGGTTCCTAACTTCAAGGTCGCCAAGGTGTGGATCGAACCTGGGTGCATCGTCTGCAACGCCTGCGAAGACATCTACAAGGAAGTCTTCGAAGTCCTCGCGGACACGTGTATCATCCGTCCGAACGCTCCCCTGGACGACGGCCTTCGCATCCAGGAAGCCGCCGAAGCCTGCCCGGTGGAAGTCATCAAGTACACGCAAGCTTCCTAGGTCAGCTCAGCCCAGCTTACTGGTGATGAGATCCGTCTTGAAGATGGCCTTGAGGCCCTCCTCATTCTCTTTCCAGATGTCCTTGAGAGACTCCCTGTGCTTCTTAAGCTCCGGGCACTCGAAGGTGAGGACCGGCGCCTTGTACTTCTCCACGGCGAAGGTTCCGAGGGATCCGGGAGTCGGGTAGCCGAT
>SXUH01000270.1 GCA_005791855.1 Bdellovibrionales bacterium | reverse complement strand
GGTCCACAACGTCAACCTCGGGCTCGAGGCCGGAGAGATACTCGCCCTCTTGGGGCCAAACGGAAGCGGCAAGACCACGCTCCTGAACCTCATCTCCGGGAAGCTCACGCCGGACTCGGGCACCATCGAGCTCGGGGGCGAGGTCAAGGTCCACGGCCCGAGGACGGTCGACGAAGGCCTGCGCGTTCACCGGTACCTCGAAGGCAAGGTGACGACGACGGCGGAGGAAGAGAAGAAGGTCCAACTGGTCCGGGACTTCGCCGACCTCCTGGAGTTCACCTCCGTGCTCAAGCAGAACCTCTCCCAGCTCTCCTCCGGGCAGCGGCAGAAGGTGATCCTGGCGGGAGAGCTCATCAACAGGCCCGCCCTCCTCCTCCTGGACGAACCGTTCACCCACCTGGATCCCTTCACGCGGAAGGACATCCTCCGGTGGCTCTTCAAGGTGATCCGCGACCAGGAAGTGACCCTCATCTGGGTGACCCACGATCTCCCGGAGGCCTTCCAGTTCTCAAGCAAGGTCGCCGTCATGAACTTCGGGAACCTGGAGCAGGTCGCGGTCCCCTACGAGGTCTCCCGCTTCCCGAGGAACCTCTTCGTCGCCCAGTTCATCGGGTACCAGAACTTCATCCCCGTGAAGAAGGCCAACGGCTCCTGGGAGACGCCCTGGGGACGCTGGGACTTTAACTTCGACGAGCTGGACGAAGGGTACCTCGTCGTCCCGACGACGAGCTGGGTCCTCGGGGAAGTCGACGGCCTGGAAGCCCGGCTCGAGAGCTACCACAACACGCCGACGGGCCTTTCCCTCAGCCTGTCCTTCGAGGGCAAGGAGTTCACCGTCGAGGTCCCGGCCGCGAACGCCGTGGTCACCCTGAGCCCCACGATCTCTCTTAAGCCGAAGTGGGCGGACTGTTTCATGATCCCGTTGTGAGGAACCTCCGGGCCAACCTCCCCATCGTCCTCCTCACGGGTCTCGCCTTCTTCCTCCGGCTCCACCGGCTCGACGCCCTCAACCTCTGGTACGACGAAGCCTTCTCCCTGCGCTTCGCCACCATCGGCCTTGCGGAGATGATCCGGAACTGTCTGACCTTCGAGACCAATCCTCCGTTCTATCCCTTCGTCCTCCACTTCTGGGTTCGAATCTTCGGAGACTCGGAGTTCTCCCTCCGCTTCCCCTCCGTGCTCTTCGGCACCGCCTGCGTGCCCCTGGCGTACGCCCTCGGCGCGAGGTCACTCTCGCGCTTCGCCGGCGGCTTCGCGGCGATCGTCGTCGCGGCGTCCCCCTTCTACATCTACTTCTCACAGGAGGCGCGGGCCTACGCTCTCTTCTCGTTCCTCTGTTTGAGCTCGATCTACTTCCTCGAGGCGAAAGCAAAGGTCCTCTTCGCCGCAAGCCTGGTCCTCGCGCTCTGGACGCATGCCTTCGGAGTTTTCCTCCTGGTCTCCCTCAACATCTACCAGCTCCTTCGCCTCAGAGGGAACGGCGAAGCCCTCCGGGGATGGGTCAGGCTCCAGGTCGTGATCGTCGTGCTCTCCTGCCCCTGGTACCTTGCCTTCCTCCAGGATCCGGAGGCCTACCGGTCGACCCTCATCTGGATCGAAAGTCTTCCGCGGCCGGAGTTTCCTGGCCTCCTAGATACGTACACGGGGTTCGCCGCTCCCTGGGTGAAGGGAGGTGCGGCCCTCCTCTGTTTACCGGGCCTCTGGAGACTCCGATCCGCTAACCGGAAGCCCCTGCTCTTCCTCACTACGTGGTTCTTACTTTCCTTTGCGGTCCCCGCGTCCCTCGGACGGATCTGGCATCCCTTCTTGCTCCCCCGCCACACCATCGCCGCGTCCATCGGTCTTCTCCTCGTCGTCGGCGCACTCCTCGAGTGGATCTCCCACAGCTCCCGGGCCCTGGCCGGGGTGCTGGCTTCGCTCCTCCTCTTCCAGTACGGGTTCTCCTACGAGCAGTACCTGGCGTCGGTGAAGAAGACGGAATGGGAGAAGGCGTTCACCACCATCATCGCCGGTGGAAATCTTCCCGCCACCGTTCTCATCTCTCCGAGGTACCACAAGGACGCTGGGCCCGAGTACTACGTGAGGAAGTTAAAGGCCCGGCATAAAATAAAACTCACCTACGACGGAGCCACGGGCCAGGGGAACCATTGGAAAATCCACGTCCAGTTCCAGGTTCCGAGCTTCGCAGAGCCTCCCAGGAGCGAATCTCATTTTCATGGTCTAAGGTTGGAAAAACTCTGATCGCATTTTCCCAATGAAATTGACTCCCTTGCTAGGTTTCTTTCTCTTTTGATCGTCCCCAGGTCGCCACCGCCGCTCCGACTAGCTAGCCAGCAATATCCTCCACTTAGCTAATTCTTTTGGTCCCTGAATTTACTTATACTCCCGAGTGGAGTAAATATCATTCATGGCCGTTACCTACTTCGACAAAGACAAATACCAGCGCAAGCCTGAGTGGCTCAAGGTCAAGCTCCCGCAGGGAGAGGACTTCAAAGACATCCGGGACAACCTCCACCAGAAGGGCCTTGCCACCGTCTGCGAAGAGGCGAAGTGTCCGAACATCTCCGAGTGCTGGAGTGCGCGGACCGCGACGGTGATGATCCTCGGAGACACCTGCACCCGCGCCTGCAAGTTCTGTAACGTGAAGACCGGGAACCCGAAGGGCTTCATCAATCCGGAGGAGATCGCCAACACCTCGAAGATGGTGGGCCTCATGAGCCTCCGCTACGTGGTGATCACCAGCGTGGACCGGGACGACCTCGCCGACCACGGCGCGGGCCACTTCGCGGCCGTGGTGAACCGGGTCCACCAGGACCACCCGGACACGAAGGTCGAAGTGCTGATCCCGGACTTCGCCGGGGACCCGGAGCGGATGCACACGCTCGCCCGCTCCAACCCCTACGTCATCGCCCAGAACCTCGAGACCGTGAAGCGGCTCACGCACCCGGTGCGGGACCCGCGCGCGGGGTACGAGAAGACCCTCTCCTGCCTGAAGTTCTACAAGGAGAACTACCCGAAGATCCAGACCAAGACCTCGCTCATGGTGGGCCTCGGCGAGACCTGGAAGGAGATCGAAGAG
>SXUH01000269.1 GCA_005791855.1 Bdellovibrionales bacterium | reverse complement strand
CGGCCTTCACCGCGTCGGCGGAGCCGAAGGAGTCGGCGAAGTTCACCTCGAGGGTGTTGTCCATCCAGCGGGTCTTGATGAAGCCCGCTTCCTGGTTCTGCTGGGCGATGTCGTACTTGCGCATGACCTGGATCACGGCCTGCCAGGTCTGGTTGTAGTCGGCCTTGTAGACCTTCGACGGCGTCTCGAGCTCCTCGGTGATCTGACGGAACTTCTCGTAGCTCGCGCAGGAGCTCAGGGAGAGGAGGGCGGCGAGGAGGAGGTGGCGGCGCATACCCTAGATGGTAGCAACGATCGGGGAAAAAAAACATGCGGAAGAATCGGCAGCCCTACGCCGGCTTCCGGAGCTTCTCCTGGACGAGGGTGGCGAGGAGGAGGAGGACGAAGAGGGCCAGGAGCGGGTAGGCCCCGTAGAGCTGGTAGACGGTGTTGTGGCCCGGGCCCAGGGGGACGTTCACGTCGAGGACCGCCGTCTCGCCGACGCCCAGGCGCCGGGACTCGCTCCCGTCGGGGAAGATCACCGAGCTGATCCCGGTGTTCGTGCTCCGGATGATCGGGAGCGCGAACTCGAGGGCCCGCCACTTGGAGAGGAAGAGGTGCTGGTGCGGCTCGGCCGTGTCTCCGTACCAGGAGTCGTTGGTGTGGTTCACGATGAAGTGGTTGTCCTTCCATTGGTTGAGGAGACTCCTCATGTAGTTGGACTCGAGGATCTCGTAGCAGATCGGGGTCACGAAGCGCAGGCCGTCCTTGGTTTCCATGAGGGGCGTCCCCTGGCCCCGGGCGAAGAGGGAGACCGCCGGGACGATGGAGATGATCTGCCGGTTGAAGGGCCCGAAGGGGAGCGTCTCCCCGAAGGGGATGAGGATGTTCTTGTGGTACGCCGTCTTCACCCTCCCGTCGCTGATGAGGATCGAGGAGTTGAAGATGGTTTCGACGACGTCGTGGACGGACTTCGTCGGGTCCTGGTCGTAGCCCCCGATGAGGAGTTCGGTGTCGAACTTCGAGAGGATGCTCGGGAAGATCGGGTCGAGGACGGACTGGGCCCCGCTGAAGGTGTCCGAGTGCGCGGTCTCGGGCCAGATGACGAGCTTCGGCTCGAAGCCGTTCCCGGTCTCCGAGAGCCGCTGGTACTTCTGCTTGATGGCCTCGTAGGAGTTGTAGTCTCCCTTCTCCGAGGCGACCTTCAGGAAGTTTCCGATGTTCGCCTGCACCAGGCGCACCGGGAGGGTCTTCGCGAGCTTCATCTCCCCCAGCGGGAGGAGGGCGTTCACCACGGCGAAGGCGAGGAACGCGACCCAGACCTGGGCCCGGAGCTCCTTCCTCCGGATCTGGGCCACGGCCTCGAGGCACACCCAGTAGGTGAAGAAGCTGAAGACCGCCACACCCATGACCGGCGCGAGGCCCAGGTACGGCGAGAGGTGCAGCCAGGGGCTCCCGACGTAGGACGGGAACTGCTGCGGGACGTACCGTTCGAGCATGGTCATGACGAAGGCGGTGACGAGGATGCCTCCCTGGGACCCCCAGTCGACCTCGGGCCGGAGCTTCTTCCAGAGAGCGTAGAGCCACCAGTGCGGCTGGAGGATGAAGGAGAACGAGAGGCCCAGGACCAGGGAGACGGCCACGGGGAGGTCGCCGAACTCCTGCAGCGTCTGGGGGATCCAGTAGTAGCCGACGAGGTTCAGGCCCAGGTTGAAGCAGAGGATGTACAGGAGGCTCTGCCGCAGGTGGGCCGCGGCCTCGAGCTTCCAGAGGAAGAACGGCAGGGAGACGAAGAGGAGGGGGAACCAGCCGTCACCGAGCTCGGAGGGATAGGAGAGCGAGTAGATCCCGCCCGCAAGGATCAACAGGAAGTAGGTGCCGTACTTGGAGTTCATCGGGAGATTGTAGAACAATAATTACTGGTTTGCCACTGCCCGCGTCGCCGGAACGGAGAGTTTCTGATTCACGGTCTCGGCCAGCTCCAGGGCCTTGTTCGCGTCGAGCTTCCCCGACCCCAGGATCTTCCCGTCGAAGTTCTTCACCTTGAGCGAGGAGCTCAGGATGATGTTCTTCACCTGCTCGTACTTCATGGTCGGGTACTTGGACTTGATCAGCGCCGCGACCCCGGAGACGAACGCCGTCGACTGGCTCGTCCCGGTCATGTACCCGGCGCCGTTGCCCGGGATGGCGGAGCGGATCCGGTGCCCCGGGGCCGCGATGTCCACGGAGTTCTTCCCGTAGTTGGAAGACGGGATGATGTTGAGGTTGTCGTCGTGGGCGCCGACGGTGATGATGTTCGAGAGGCCGTAGCTCGCCGGGTAGTAGGCGTGCCGTTTATCGTCGATGTTCGACTTCTCGTTCCCGGCCGCCGCGATCACGAGGATCCCCTTGGCCTCGGCCTGCTTCAGCACCCGCAGCTCCTCCACGGAAGCCTCCGGGCCGCCGCCGGAGTAGTTGATGATGTCCACGTTGTTGTTGACCGCGTACTGGAGGGCCCGGATGGTGGCGTCGAGGTTCGCCTGGCCCGAGGCCTTCGGGTTGTAGTACTTGAGGGCGAGGAGCCTGACCTCCGGGAAGACGGACTTGATGATCCCGGCGATGTGGGTCCCGTGGCCATGCTGGTCCACCGGGGTGAAGGTGACCTTCGGCCCGGAGAAGTCCATGCCGTAGTTCGAGGTTCCCTTCTTGCTGCCGATCACGTGGATGTTCTCGGCGAGGAAGGCGTGGTCCGCCTGGATGCCGGTGTCGATGATGGCGACGACGATGTCTTTGTTCTTCTGGAACTTGCCCCAGGAGTCCTTGAGGTTGATGCTCGCGAGGTGCTTGTCCGGGTCGATGCCCCAGCTGGCGTAGCGGGAGATGAGGTTCTCAGAGCTGTAGGCGGCACCGGCGGCGGCCAGG
>SXUH01000268.1 GCA_005791855.1 Bdellovibrionales bacterium | reverse complement strand
GCTGATCAACCGGATCGTCGACCTCTCCCGTCGGAAGGCCATCAGCAGCGGGTTCCAGGATGACGTGATGATCTACCTGCGGGACTTCCGATGAAGAACCGCGCAGCTAACCGGAGGAAGAACCACGGCTTATGAAACAGATCCTCCAAACCCTCAAGCTCCTCCGGTCGCACAAGACCTACGTCTACTATTCCCTGGCCTACGGTCTCTCCACGCTCGTGGTCCCGCTGGGAGTGCAGTTCCTCGTCAATAACCTCGCGCTCTCGGGGATCTGGCTCAACACCACCGCCTTCATCGTCTTCATCGTCATCGGCCTGGTCCTGACCCAGACGATCAAGCACTCGCAGCTCATCCTCGTCGAATCCCTCCTCCGGGAGATCTTCTGCCTCGAGATCGCAGGCTGGCGGTCCGCGAAGGTCGGCGGGAAGTCCCAGTACTACTTCGAGGTCCTGAACCTCCTGAAGTCCTTCTCGAAGTCCTACTCGAACATCATCGAGACGGCGCTGGTGATGCTCTTCGGCCTGACCACCATCATCTTCTTCCACCCCACGTTCCTCGCGCTGGCGGTGATCATCCTCCTCACGGTCTACCAGATCTACGCGAGCTCCGGCTCGGCGCTGCGGACCTCGATCGAAGAATCTAACCAGAAGTACCGGCTCTACGACAAGGTCCACGCCGAGGAAGAGATCCGCGACGAGGACGTCCGCGACTTCCTGAGCGCGCGGGACCGGCACTTCTGCTTCGTCCGGAGGAACTCCTTCAAGATCGCGGGCCTGGTCGTGGTGACCCAGTTCGTCCTCCTGATCCTCGGCTGCTACCTCATAAAGATCGGACAGCTCTCCGTGGGCCAGCTCGTCTCCGCGGAGATCATCCTCTCCGGAATCTTCGTCCCCCTCGCCAAGCTTCCCCAGACGCTCGAGGCGATCTACGACTACGAAACCAGCAAGTACAAGATCCAGAAAGCCTTCTCCGGAGGGGCCACATGATTGACATCGACTCCCTGGTACGGCCCCGGCTCCCCTTCCTACCGACCAAGGCCCGGAACCTCAAGATCGCGGCGGGCATCCTCGTGCTCCTCCTGTGCTGTCCCTGGATCGCCTTCACCGTCGGTAACGGACAGATCACGGCCATCAACCCTAATGAACGGATCCAGACCATCACGGCCCCCCTCGGAGGCTTCATCAAGGCCTGGCACGTGAAGGAAGGCGACACGGTTGAGGAGGGCCAGCTCATCGCTGACCTCGTCGACAACGACCCGTCACTCCTCGATCGGCTCGAGCGAGAACGAGACGCGGCCCGGGCGGCCCTCGACTCCGCCAAGCTCATGATGGATACCGCGCAGATCGATCTGGACCGGCAGCGGAAGTTGTTCGAGCAGGGCCTGTCCTCCCGGAAAGATTACGAGAAAGCCAAGATCGAGTACTCGAAGCTCAGCGTGGAGCACTCGAAGAACCTCGCGACCTTCACCAAGGCGGAGACGCAGCTCTCCCGCCAGTCTACCCAGAGGGTCGTCGCCCCTCGGAGAGGAACGGTGACGAGGATCCTCCCCGGGGAGCGCGGGATGCTGATCAAGGCCGGAAGCCCCATCGCCGTCTTCGCGCCGGCGGTGATCACTCCGGCGGTCGAGCTCTGGATCGACGGGAACGACGCCTCCATGCTCAAGCCTGGCCAGCGGGCCGAGCTGCAGTTCGAGGGGTGGCCCTCGATCCAGATCGCCGGCTGGCCGTCGATCGCCATCGGAACCTTCAAGGGCAAGGTCCACCTCGTGGACCGGGCGAGCTCCCACGAGGGCAAGTTCCGGGTCCTCCTCACTCCGGATTCGACCTGGCCCAGTGAGAACTTCCTGCGCCTCGGGGTCCATGCGAAGGGGTACATCCGCCTCCGGGATTCGATCTTGATCAAGGAGATCTGGAGACAGCTCAACGGCTTCCCACCGGTGGTCGAACCGGTCAAGGACGAGCTCAATCGGATGCTCGGAGCCGCGGGCAGCGTCTCGGACGATGGGAAGGGCAAGAAATGAAGCTGCTGCTCGTCTGCCTCCTATCGATGCACTGGGCCTACGCCCTCACCGAAGAAGACGTGACGAAGTCCGTCCTCCAGCACTTTCCGCTGATCGAAGAAGCCGACCTCAAGGCCGAAGCCGCCAGGGGTGAGCTCACCGCCGCCGAGGGTGCCTTCGACCACAAGCTCACCTTCAAGTCCCGGAACCGGATCGAAGAGAAGTACGATAACCAGTACTTCGAAACGACGCTCGAGCGGCAGACCGCCTTCGGGGGCACGAGCCTCGTCGCGGGCCACCGCCAGGGTCTGGGCCACTTCCCGGCCTACGACGGGAAGTACCAGACCTCCGGCGCCGGAGAGATCTTCGCGGGCCTCTCGGTTCCCCTGCTGCGAAACCTCCGGACCGACGAGTTCCGGACGGACCTCCGGCTCAAGCAGATCGAAACCAAGCAGGCGAAGCTCCAGGCGAACCTGAAGCGGATGGTGTACCTCCACAAGGCCCTGAGCTACTACTACAAGTGGATCCTCGAGACGCAGAAGCTGAAGATCAACCGGGGCCTCTTCGACCTCGCCAGGGCCCGCCAGGAGATGATCGAGAAGAAGTTCCGCGCCGGGGACCTCGAGAAGATCAAGGTCACCGACAACCAGCGGGCCATCGACAAGCGCAGCGGTGAGGTCCTGAAGAACGAGATCGAGCTCAACAAGATCCGGGCCCAGCTCGCCATCTACCTGCGGGACGCCCAGGGCAATCCGCTGCCCGTCCCGCAGGAGTCGAACCCGGAGTTCGTCCTCCAGAAGCGAGAGTCGGCGCTCATCTCCCGGGACGTCTCCCGAAACCCGCAGCTCGAGCTCCTCTCGCTCGAGAGAGAGAAGCTCAAGCTCGAGGGCGCGTTCTACGACCAGTCCCGCCTCCCCGGGCTCAACGTCGAGCTCCTCGGAGCGAAGGAACTCTCCGCCAACGACCCCTACGATCCGGAACGGCTCCAGGTCGGAGTGAAGTTCGACTTCCCACTCGAGAACCGGAAGGCGGAGGGGAAGACCGTCGCCTACGACTACAAGCTGCGGGCGATCGATAAGAACCGGCAGTACCTGGAGTCGGAGATCCTCCAGCAGCTCTCCTTCTTCCTCGGTGCGGGCACCGATTCGAAGGCCCGGTGGGAGGTTACCTCCAGGGAATTCGAAGGGGCCAGGAAGATGGCAGACGCCGAGAAGAATCGCTGGAGCCAGGGCGCCTCGGACCTCTTCGTCGTGAACCTCCGGGAGCAGGACGTGGCGGACGTCGACATCCGCCGGTGGACCGCGCTCTACGACTACCACCAGTACCACTTGGACGCGCGGCTCTTCTCGGGGACCATCCTGGGTTCCTCCGATCAGTAAGATCTCGCCGTTCGGGGAACCCGCGGGCCTCTATTTACTATCGGACTCCGCTTCCAGGAGCTCCTTCAGCCTCTCGAGATCGGCGCGCACCATCCCCGCGTCCCGGTCGAACTCTCCGTCGCTCATCTCCCGCTGCCGGAACAATGAGAAGATCACCTCGGCTCCATCTCCGTTCGGCACCACCCGGAGCGGGTTGTGAAACCGCTTCCCGTCCTCGAGGACCACGTCGTGGTCGATCACACCGAACGAATTCTTCTGCGTGAAGTAAACCCGCACCTTCCCCATGGGGGAGGTTGCGATCCAGTGGTCGGAAGCCTTGGTCATGGACCCGGAGAGCCCGGCGGCCCACTTCGGCATCTCCTCGGGACAAGAAGCGAACTCGTAGACCTCCCGGGGAGGTCGGCGAATGGACACGCTGATGTGTTTCACCGGAAGGGTCAAGGGCCCTCGGCGTTCCGGAAGGAACTCAGGAGGGGCCGGTAGAATCTCCAGTAGTTCACACTCGCCAGGGCATGGAGGAGGAGGATGACGATGGGAACGACGAGGTTCCCGAGCCCGGGGGTGAGGAACGCGTGCACCAGCAGGATGTTGAGGGTGACCGGAGCGAGGATCAGGAGCATCAGCGCCGGAGCGACGCCGATGAGGAGGAAGAGCCCGCACACCATCTCCGTCCCCTTCACCAGCGGGAAGAAGTACTTACTCACCATCATCCCGCTCATGAAGGTCACGAGATCCGGCGGCAGATCCGGCGGCGTCGGCACGAGGTTGAAGAGCCCGGTCACTCCGGACAGGAAGAACACCAGGCCGAGAAGGTAGCGGGAAACGGTTGAGACTTTCTTGAGCATCTTGACCTCCGAAGATACTCCATTCTAATCCTAATCGAACGCAGATCCAACAGAAATGGATCTCCGGAGCTCGAAGAGCCTCTCCACCTGCGCCGGCGTCACCCGGGCCAGGGAGAGCTCCGGCAGCTCGCTCCCGGGGACGAACTCCACGCCGTCCGTCTCGTCGCTGAGGGCCGGCGTCCCTCCCGTCACCTCGCACTCGAAGAACAGCTTGTAGACGTAGAACGGCTCCGGCGGATGCTGGTGCTTCCGCTTGTCGAAGACCGCGAGGAGCTTCGTCACCCGCACCTCGTACCCGGATTCTTCGCGGACCTCCCTGGCGATCGCTTCGCTCGGGGCTTCCCCGACGTCCGCCCACCCGCCGGGCAGGGTCCACTTCCCATCCGACCGCTCCCTCACCAGCAGGATCTCCTCGCCCCGGAAGACGGCCGCCCGCACATCGACCTTCGGCGTCGCATGCCGGACCTCGTGCCTGAAGAAATCTTTTACCTTCTCCAGGGGATACCCTTGCCCCGTCGCCAGCATCTCGTACCCTATTTTTTGGATTCCCTTGTACCTCTCGATGTCGTAGGGATCCGTCGTGTAGGTGAGACCCGTCTGGGCCATGGTGATCAGCTGCTTTGCCCACTCGATTGACTTCGGTTCCATCGACACCTACTTTTTTTGGACGTCCAGAAATTTAAATTGTTTTCCGAGCTTTCTTCCTCAAGGCCATGAGCTCATCCTTCTGAGCTCTCCCGAGTTTCTCCGTGGCCGCCGTCCACCCCGCCGGCGGGATCCGGTGGGCGTGGTTCCTCAGAAACTCGTAGGTCTTCTCCGGGTAGACGTTCCAGCTCTCGCGGAGCGCCCAGCCCACGCCCTTCTGGACGTAGTAGTGGTCGTCGTCGAGCAAGTTTCCGATGAGCCTGAGGAGCAGCCCAACCTTCGGTGACCGCTTCCGGGCCCGGGAGTAGTGCTGCAGTCCGACCACCGACTGGCGCCGGAGCCACGGATTGGGAGACCGGTTCCACTTCACGAAGACGGCTTCCATCCCCGCGGGGTCGTGCTCGAAGAGCCGGGCATAGTGACTACTCAGCTCGTCCGAGTGGGCCCAGTTATCTAGCTTGTGCGCGAACTCCAGCAGGACCCTCCGGTGCTTCTTGAGCTCCTCCACCGGCCTCTTCGAAATCCAGTACGAACTCAGGAGCATCACCTCGAACACTTCCGAGTGGTGCCAGACGTACTCCCAGATCTTCCACTGCACCTCGCTCTCCAGCTCGGAGAACGAAAATCCATGCTTGAAGGCCCGCCGGAGCTG
>SXUH01000032.1 GCA_005791855.1 Bdellovibrionales bacterium | reverse complement strand
TTTAGATAACCCGGTGAGAACGGCGAAGTCCTTGAGCATGAGGGTTCCTTCGATGACCTTCAGAGCGAGGTGGTAGAGCTTGAGTTGGTCCTGGGACATGATCACATCCTTCATGAGTGCTCCTAAATAGTATTTATATTAGGAGAACACATAACTTACGGAGGTGACATAATCCCTTGACCGTAAAGAGGTGACAGAATCGTCCAACTTTTAAACGGGGTGGAGAAATTACCAGAGGGGTGGAGAAGGGAATCGGGGAGGAAAAAACCGAGATCAGGAATAAGCCGGATTCTGTATTAAACTATCATTCCTCTAGGCCCGGGGTTACCCCTGGGCTCCAGCACCCTACCCGTGAGCTCCTCGAGCAGACTCAACGCTCACCTACATGGGCTTGCACCTCGTAGAGTTTACCTGGTTTCACTACAGCACCCTATCGCTAGGGCCTGTACATACTTTCTGTTGCACTTGTCCTCGCCTCACGGCGGACGGGCGTTACCCGCTACGATGCTCTATGGTGTCCGGACTTTCCTCCCGTGGGTTTAACCCCACCAGCGATAGTCCCCTGATCTCGGTGTTGAGTGTTATAACGGAAAGCTAGAAGGGTGTCACGTACTTTGAATCAGAGTCCGTAAGGCAGGAAAATGCGGTCGCACTGGGGACAGGTTTTAAGGGATTGTTGCATGTCGATCTCGGATTCGTAGATCTTGGAAATCTTAAACCGGCAGAAGAAGCAGGTGCCGTTGTCGACCCGGGTGAAGGGCCCGTGGGCGAGGTTCTTGGCGGTTGTTTTCAAGAGGAGATTCCTGAAGTCCGAGGGGAGCTCTTCGAGGAGCAGGCTGACCCGGAGTTCGATGTTCCGCACTTCGGCCCTGAGCTTTCCGATCTCCGTCTGCGCCTCGGCGTTGATCTCGGAGATGGTCTCCTCGAGGCCGGCGAGGAAGGTCCGGAGCCGCTCGAGCTCCTGGGTGTTCGCTTCGATCTCTTCCAAGAGGCCAAAGCCCCGGTCCTCCAGGGAAGAGATCTCCCTTGAGAAGCCCTGGATCTTTTCTTCGTCAGCGCCCCGGTCGAGGAATCTCTGCTTCTGCTCCGAAGAGGTTTTGAGTTTCTGCTCCATTTCAAAGAGCTCTTGTTGCAACGAGTGATTCGCAGACTGGAGCCTCGAGACGAGAGAGAGTTCCTGGTCCTTCCTCTGGAGAAGGGTCGCGAGGCGGGCTTCCTGGTCGGAGAGACTCTTCAAGTGGTTGATTCTCATCTTCGTGAGCGAATCGACTTCTTTTAGTTTAGAAAACCACTCAACACTCATTTCAATTCTCTCTCAATTTGTCGATAATGGGGGGACATGAAATCTAACCTAACTTACCTTAAAAAACCCGAACTATTCAAGCTGCTGGACCGGTCTAGCGTCGGGCCGTTCTTTGCGATCGCGGATTCCAAAGTGCGGGGCCACCTCCCGCAGTGGATCCAGGGGAGTCCGAACGTTTTCTGGGTCACGGCCCCGGAAGAGCAGAAGAGCTTGAAGGACTACGGCGCGGCTCTGGAGTTCTTCCTCCGGGCCGGCGTCGACCGGTCCGCGACCTTGTTCGCCATCGGCGGCGGCGCCACCACCGACCTCGGCGGCTTCGTCGCCGCGACCATCCTCCGAGGGATCAGCTGGGTCTCCGTTCCGACGACCCTCCTCGCGATGGTCGACGGCTCCATCGGCGGGAAGGTCGCGGTCAACCTTCCGGAGGGGAAGAACCTCGTCGGGGCCTTCCACCTGCCGAAGGAAGTCCTCGTCTGCGGCGAGTTCCTGTCGACGCTCCCCCCGGAGGAGTGGCTCTCGGGGAAGGGGGAGATCGTGAAGTACGGGCTCCTCTCCCGGGAGATCCACGACCTCATCGTCGCCCGCGCTCCACTGGAGGAGATCTCCTTCGCCTGCGCGAAGTTTAAGAACGACCTCGTGGACCGGGACCTTCAGGAGACGGGAGACCGGATCTTCCTCAACCTCGGCCACACTCTCGGGCACGCCTTCGAATTCCAGCTCAAGATCCCCCACGGACAGGCGGTGGTGCTGGGCATGCGGTACCTCTTCCGGATCCAGAAGCTTCCGGAGCCAGAGCGACTCCTCACGGAGCTCCTCTCGGCGCTCGACATGCCGGAGGACCAGTATTCCCTCGCGCGGTTCCCGGGGTTCGAGCCGCAGGAGTTCCTCGGCCTCATCGGCCGGGACAAGAAGAAATCCAAGTCCCGCATCCGGCTCGTGCTTGTGAAGGACGTCGGAAAGTGCTACGTAGAGGAAGTTCCGGTGGAAGAATTCAAGTCCAAGGTCAAGGCGTATGTCGAAGTTGAAGATAAGTAAGGGAGGGCTCCGGGACGTCATCGAGCTCCCGGCGTCGAAGTCCTACGCCAACCGGGCCCTGGTTCTCGCGGCGATCAAGAGATCTCCCACCACCCTGAAGAACCTCCCTTCCTCGAGCGACGTCACCCAGCTGGTAGAAGGACTCCGGCAGGTTGGGCTGCGGATCGAAGTCCAGGGCCCGGAGGCCCGGATCGAAGCTTCGTTTCCAGACTGCGAAACCAACGGTCGGAGAATCCTCGTCGGAGAAGGGGGAACCACCGCCCGTTTCCTCGCGAGCCTGCTCCTCCGGGGCCGCCAGTCCTACACGCTCGCCCTCGGGGAGCGGCTCGCCCAGAGGCCCTGGTCGGAGTTCGTGACCCAGGTGAGAAGCCTCGGAGGGGAGATTGACCTCCGAGGGAACGAGCTCACCCTGCGAGGTCCGCTCCTGCTCTCGGGGAAGATCGAGGTGGACTGCGGTCGGACGACCCAGTTCGCCTCGGGCCTGCAGATGGCCTTCTCCGACCAGCCGGTGGAGATCATCCCGGTGAACATGAGTTCTTCGCAGAGCTACTGGCGGATGACCGAAGACCTCATCCAGCGGATCCGGGTCTCCTCGGAGTACACCATCCCGCTAGACTGGAGCAGCGCGAGCTACCCACTGGCCTTCGGAGCCCTCAATCAGGAAATCTCCTTCCCGGGTCTTCACTTCGATGAGTACCAGGCCGACGCGAAGTTCCTGGGCATCCTCGAATTTCTCGGGGCGATCGACGATTCTCGGGGTGGGATCCGGGTCCGCCCGCTCACTTCCCCGAGAGACGTCCTGGTTGACGTCACGGATTGCCTGGACCTCGTACCCACCCTCGGGTACTTCCTGAGCCACGTCCCAGGGAAACACGTCCTCCGCGGAGTCGGGAACCTCGCCCACAAGGAGAGTGACCGGCTGGGCGAGGTGGTGAAGCTCGTCCGAGCGTTCGGCCGGGCCTGTGAGGTCTCCGGAACCGAACTCACCATCTTCGGGAGCAGGGAAGTCTCGAAGGAAAAACCTGACCTTACCTTGCCCGACGACCACCGGATGGTCATGGCCGCGAGCCTCTTCCTCCTCCATCATAATGGAGGGACGGTCTCTCCGGCGGAAGCCGTCGGGAAGTCGTACAGCGATTTCTTCGACATCCTCCGGGCAGAGAGGTCTGAAAAAATTACCCGGTGACCCGCGCAGGGTCTCGGAACTTGATAAGATCCCCGCATGCTGAGGTCCCTGTTCACATTTCTCCTGATCTCGACGAAGGCCCTCGCCTTCGAACCGGTGCCGTTGATCCAGGACTTCACTTCCATGGTGAACGGACAGCGGGTCGGGATGCTCAAGGAACAGGCGTTCTGCTACGAAACCGAACTGAAGACCGTCGAGGGGTACCAGCCGGACAAGCTCCAGCGGATCGCCTCCCTCTCGAAGCTCTTCACCACCCTCCTCGCGGCGGAGACCGCGGACCTCCGGAAGACGTTTAAGACGAAGGTCTACATTGGCCGCGAGAGCCTCCACATCGAAGGGGGCCGGGACCCGTACTTCGAAGAGGAGAAGCTCCTCCTGCTCTTCCAGGCGCTCAACGACCTGGGGTACCAGCGCTTCAAGCGGATCAGCTTCAGCACCGACTTCAAGTTCTGGGACGTAGCCCTGGAGAGCTTCAAGCTCGTCACTCCGGCCGACACGAGGGCGCGGCTCCTCCACTACCTGAATCCCAAGAGCGAACCGGCCGTCCGGACCATCTGGCAGGGGATCCTGAAGTTCGCCGCCGAGGAAAACGTCACCATCGATCGGACGTTCCCGACCCTCCGGGCCGACAGCGTGGTCATCAGCGACGCCAACCCGCTCCTCGGGGAAAACCCGAAGATTTACATCCACGAGTCCAAGCCCTTCCACAAGATCCTCAAGGCGATGAACGTCATGTCGAAGAACACGGTCTCGCAGAACGTCTACGACGACGCCAGCAGGGCCCTGCCGTTCGAGCGGCTCGCTTCGGAGAACCAGATCCCGGCCGCGTCTTACCGCATCTACAACGGCTCTGGCCTTCCCATGAGCAGCCGCGCCGGTCGCCTCGATAACCTCGCCACCTGCCGGACGGTCCTCCGGGTGATCGACCTCCTCACCAGGAGCCTCGAGAAGCAGCGGCTCCGGGCCTCGGACCTCCTCGCGGTGAGCGGCGGGAAGGACCTCGGGACCTTCCGCGAACGGTTCGAGGAGGAGACCGACGCCCACGACGCCCTCGCCGCGAAGACCGGGACCATCCGCAACGCTTCGGCCATCGCGGGCCTGATCTTCGTCGACGGAAGAATTCCCTTTGCAATCCTCAACCATTCGACCAATATAGAACTTGCGAGGAGATTCCAGGACCAGTTCATCGGCCGAATGTTCCACCACCTCGGTCGCCCGGCTCCGCTGAGCTACGAGAAGATTCCGGTCTTCCCGTGGGTCAACAAGCCCTTCCTGGAAGCCAGCGAAGACTAATTTCCAAAGGCCATCCGATGATCTACCTCCTCCTGAGTTTCCTGACCCTGGGAACCGCCCTCGCCACCGTCGGCGAAGTGGTGAGCATTTCTTCCGAAGGGAAGGGTTCGCTCGAGAGGAAGAAGAACCGGCTCCCGCTGGCGCAGAAGACTCCGCTCAAAGTGAGAGACACCATCTCCTCACAGGACGCCGAGCTCGAGCTCTGGCTCTACCCAGGGACCCAGGTGAACCTCGGGAAGGACTCGAAGCTTTCGATCATCTCCGGACAGCCGGGGAAGAAGGCCGCGGCACCGGAGGTTAACCTCACCGGGGCCGGGACGACCTTCGAAGTCCTGACCGGGAAGACGGACGTGGAGGTCCGGGTCCTGCGCGGCGAGGTCGTGATCTCGTCTCCGCACATCCAGACTTTCGTCCCCGAGATCATCAAGAAAGGGGAGAGGCTACGGTACGACGGGAGAGAGAAGGCCTACGTCCGGTTGAAATGAAAAAGGCCGGAGACGAGCTCCGGCCTTGGATTGGCTTAGTCCTGGACTTCGTCGGTCGTCGTCGCGTCCATGTCGGTGTCGGTGTTCATCGTATCCGTCCCCATGGTAGATCCGGAGCCGATGGTGCTGCGGTCTTGCTCCTGCTGGATGTCCGTTCCGGTTGAGCTTGGCCGAGTGCCCGTTCCGTAGGTCGAGGTGTCGGTAGAGCTGGATCCGGTACCAAGGCCCGTGCCCGTGTTCGTCGAGCTGCCCATGCCGGTCCCGGTGTTCGTGTTATCTTCCTGCATCTGGATGTCGTCGGTGGCCGTCGTGCCGGAACGGCTAGTGCCGCCCATGGTAGACGTTCCGCCCATGGTTTCCGTGTTGTTATTCATCGTCGATCCCGAACCCAGTGTCGTGGTGTCCGTCGAGCTCGCGCCGGAGCCGACCGAAGAGCTGCTGGTCTGTGCGAAGACCGGCAGTGAAAGCACGAGGGCCGCGAGGGAGCCACAGAGTAAACGTTTCATAAAGACCTCCTAAATTAAGTCTCAAATTCCTGGTGGTACCAAGAGTTATCTCTCTATTCAAACAGTGACCCGCTGTGCCCCGGAACTCTAAATCTCCTAAAGATTATAACTTTTGGCGCAAGACTAATGGGACCAAATAGGTTGGCTTTATCTCATATCAGTTGCTTGGAAAAGCCGACTCGAATATAAGATTTACCTAGCTGATTGATGGCAAATCACAATTAGTTTATCTAATGGGCATGAAGCTCTCCCACCTCGGACTCATGGCTTTCCACGAGTGCTCGAAGACCCTGAACATGACCGCCGCCGCCGCCGCTCTGGGGATCACCCAGTCGGCGCTCTCCCAGCGGCTGGCGGCGCTCGAGTCGGACCTCGAGGTGACCCTCTTCATCCGCGACGCTCGCGGGCTCACGCTCACCCCGGAGGGACAGCGGCTCCTCCTCCACACCCAGGTCTCCCTGGACCTCGAGGGCGAACTCCTGCAGGACCTCAAGGGGGAGGAGAAGGAACCGGGCGGGACCATCCGGATCGCCGCCTACTCCTCCGTCGCTCGGTCGCTGATCCTCCCCGCGATCAGCGGAAGCCTCCGGAGGTATCCAAACCTCCTCCCGGATCTCCAGACCTACGAGATGAAGGACCTCCCGGGGGTGCTCACGACGGCGCGGGCGGACTTCGTCTTCCTGGACTACGAGCTCAACCGCGCGGGTGTGCTCCAGACGAAGGTGGGGGACGAGGAGTACGTGGTCATCGAGAGCAGCCGCTACAAGTCCCACCCGGACGTCTTCCTAGATCACGATCCGTCGGACAACATCACGGAGGAATTCTTCCGCCACCAGAGCCGGAAGGCGGCGTACCGGCGAGCCTTCCTCGGGGACGTCTACTCGATCATCGACGGCGTTGAGGAGGGGCTCGGACGCGCGATCATGAGCCGGCACCTGGTCGAGGATAACAGGAAGGTCAAAGTCGTCAGCGGGTTCCGGGCCTACAAGAAGCCCATCGTCCTACACTACTTCGACCGCGCCTACTACCCCCGGGCCTTCAAGCTGATCCGGGACGAACTGGCTGGCAGCTTCCGTTGACTACCAGCTGTTGTCCGGGGCGAGGATGTGCTCCGCGATCCGCTCGGCGAGGGCCGAGATGGTGAGGAGCGGGGTCGCGCCCAGGGACCGTGGGATGATGGCCGCGTCGACGATGTAGAGTCCGTCGTGGAAGCCACCGTCCTCTTGGTACACGCGTCCGAGGTGATCGACCACCCCGTTCTGGGCGTCGTCGGCCATCGGACAGCCACCGAGGGGGTGGGTCGCCTGCATCCGCTTCCCGAAGATGGTCGAGCGGGGGTTCGGGATGAAGGTTCCGCCGTGGGACTGGGCGAACTTCGCCATCTCCCGGTTGATGAACTGGAAGCTCTTCTCGTCCACCACGTTCTTCCACTTCACGTGGACCCGGTCGAGGTAGTGGTCGAGGACGTACCGCCCGCTGAAGGAGTCGTGGCCGCAGGCGAAGAAGATCATGGAGTTGTTCATCGCCCCGTTGCTCGGAGGATCCTTGTAGCCGAAGAGGTCGAGCTTCGCCTTCTGGAGCTGCTCCGGCGTGAACTTCTTCGGGTTCGCGACGGCGTAGGCGCCGAAGGCCTTCGCCACCATCGGCGAGAGGATGGAGGGGATGGTTCCGTCGAGGAGGAGGTAGCGCTCGCTTAGATCCGCCTCGCTCGGATGGTTGAACGGCTTCCGGTAGTCGGCGTAGACCATGATCGCCTGGCCCACGGGGCCGTCGGACTTGTAGAGGCCCTTGGTCCCGAGCACGTCCGTCGATCCGTTGCCGGCGTAGGAGAGGCCCATGACGTCTCCGTTGGCGGAGAACCGGCTCCCGAGCGCCTGGGAAACCCGCAGGCCCTTGAGCTTGGACTTCATCATGATCTGGGTCGACCCCATGGAGCCGGCGGCGAGGATGACGTTGTCCGCGGAGACCTGGCCGATCCGCGGGAGGACGCCGAAGGCCGAGAAGAAGTTCGTGTAGTGGATGATGTACTTCCCGTTCTTCTTCTCGATGTGGTTCACCTCCATCATCGTGTAGATCTCCGCGCCCCGGTCCTTGGCGTAGGGGATGTAGTTCACGGTGAGGACGTTCTTCGCACCGACGTTGCAGCCGGAGCAGCAGTCGCCGCAGAGGGTGCAGGCGTTCTGGGTGATCCCGTACTCGTTGGGCTGGTTCTGGAGCTTGTGGTTGATGTTGAGTTTGAGCTCGTGGAACGGAAGCCGGTTGTCCTGGGTCATCTTCTGGTGGAGCTGGGTCTTCCGCACGTCCATGGCGCTCGGGTGCCGGGTCGAGCCGAGGACGCCCTGGACCCGGTTCATGAGCTTGTCGATCGTCCCGTTGGCGTAGTCTTCCCGGATCGCCTTGGGCCACTGGCCCTGCTGCCAGACGAGGGGCTCGGGCTTGGAGGCGATGGCGGCGTTCAGGAGAGAGGTCCCGCCGAGGCCGTTGGCGCAGATGACGTCGACGTCACTCTTGGCGTGGAGGTTGGAGTCGAGGATCCCGAGGGGGTTGGTGAGCGTGCGGCCCGTGGTGGCGACGTCCGTGCCGCCCTTCGGGAACATGCCCGGGTGCCACTCCTTTCCTCGCTCGAGGACGCAGACCTTCTTGCCCGCGGCCGCGAGCCGGGCCGCGAGGATCGAACCGCCGTAGCCGGACCCGATGATGATGTGGGAATAGTGGCCCTTCATCTTCCGGGTGTCGTTTGCCAGGTCCCGCGGGTCCCGGCGAGGGATCGCCGAGGGTGACCGGTCGAGGGCCGCGGCCTTCTCGGGGTCCTTGCCGTTGATGCCGAAGAACGCGGCTCCCGTCAAGGCGCCGACGCCGGCGGCGACGAAGTCCCTGCGGTTAAGTTTGAACTTCTTGTCCTTGTCCTGCTCGTCACTCATGGGTTTCTCCCGGAACTGGTTCGGCTGACCGTTGGTTGTTTAGTTTGTGTCTGTGGCCCTGGCTGCGTTCGTAGACGACCTTCCGCACCCGGTTCAGCCCTCCGAGGGGCCGGTGGGCTTCGATGGAGTGCCACGGGTTGAAGGTGAGGTGTTCGCAGAACTCCTTCCTCTTCTCCGTGCGGAAGTTCTGCTTCGGGATCACGATCCGCGCGAGGGGAACGAACGGCGAGAGGTCCGGGCTCCAGACGACCCGCGCGTTCTCGACGGGCATGAGCTCCGGGTCGGTCTGGACCTGGACCTGGAGCTCGATGCAGGCGTCCCGGGACCGCAGGTACGTGCCCATGACGTCCTTCAGGAAATCCTTCTTGGCCCTCGCCCCGAGGGAGGCGTCGAGCTTGGCCCAGCCAGGGCAGGGGATCGCTTTGAACTTCGCCGCGTGCGGGCCCAGCCGCTGGGGGAGGGCCGAGAAGTAGGTGGCGGTGAGGGGACTCTTCGGGACGTCGGCGGAGGCCGCGAGGATCTTCAGGCTCTCGCGGTCTGCGGCGTTGGCGAGGTTGAGGTCTCTGACGAACTCGGCGACCCCTTTGAGGCCCGGAGCCGTGGCCTGCTTCATGAACTTCACGTAGTCCACGACGTCCCGGGCGAAGAAGTTGGGCGCACTCTGCAGGAGGAAGTCCTGCGTGTGCACCTCTTCGGCGAGCTTCGGCCCTTCGACGGTGAGGAGTTTGATGGCGAGCCCCCGGCCATCGGGAACGGAGTCGTGCCTCCGCTCCCCGGAGCCGTTGGAGAGCCGCAGCCAGGTCGGGAACTTCCTCGTCTCGGAGAAGACCCCGTGGCGGAGGTTCTGCGGGGCGGACTCCAGGACCTCGAGTTCGCCGTGGACGCAGCCGTGTTCCTTGTGGTGGATGATCCGGCCGGTGGGCCCCTTCGGAGGTCTCGGCTGGGAGTACCCTCTGGCGACGAGCTCGAGGATTTCCTTCGTCGCCCTCTCTTCTTCTGGAGGGATGAGCTCCTGGCCCAGGGGTGGGACGGAGGCGAACCGCCGGTCCGGTGCCTGGCTGCAGGCCGAGACCAAGGTAAGGAAACAGAGGTGGTAGATTTTTTTCATCAAGCTTCCGGAAAAGTGAAGAGTCTTAAATAGGATAGAGGTGAACGGTGCCCCGTCACAGACAGCATAATTTTCCTAGTTCGAGGTGGCAGCTAAGTACCAGAAATCGTTGAAGAATTCCAGGTAAAAAACGCTTATTTTTAGTCATTAGTGTTTCTTATACATGGCTTAGTTTTATTAATTTTACTGAGCCTTGTTTCAGACGTATTTAACGTCCATCAAAGGACCACCGATGAAGCTATCGATCGTAATACTTTCAATCCTCCTCACTGCAACCGCCTGGGCCGACTGCCGGGTCCGCGGGGGCGCCGGCCAGCGGGACGTACTCTTCGCCGTCGTTTCGACCGCGGCGACGTGTCCCCTGAGCGTGCAGGAGTTGAGGCGGCTCCTGGCGGAAGATGGCCTCGCGCCGGTGCCGGCGCTGGTGGCGAACCGCGGGGCCCACAATCCGGCGAGGGGGAGCTTCAGCATCTTCGAATCGACCCGGGGGGCCTCCCGACTCCTCGGCCAGCGGATCGCCCCGGAGCACCTCTACTTCGGCCACTTCACGGATCTGAATGCGAAGAAGGAAGTCGTCCTCGACCAGCAGTCGCAGCCCAACAAGCTCCTGATCGAAGTGATCGCCTACGACTTCCAGAAGGGCCTCTACAACTTCTACGAGCTCGTGGGCACGCCCGCGGGCCCGGAGTGGTTCTTCCGAGGGAACACGCTCAACGCCCTGGAAGACAACCGTCTGCTCAAGCTCGGGAAGAGGCCGCAGTTCGGAACCCACATGCGGTGCTCGGCCTGCCACAACTCCGGTGGCCCGATCATGAAGGAGCTCTCTCCTCCGCACAACGACTGGTGGACGAAGGCGAGGGGGCTAGACTTCGGAGCCAACAAACCTTCCGCCGAACTCCAGCGCTACCTGAGCTCCTTCGTCGACGCTTCCGAGTTCTCGAGGAACGTCTTCGCGGGGATGAAGCTCCTCGAGCGCCGGGGCCTCGCGGCGAACCTCTCCCTCAAGGAAAAGCTCCGCCCGCTCTTCTGCACCACCGAGATCAACCTGCGATCGGATTCCCGACCACTGGCGGCTCCGGCGAGCGGCATGGAGATCCCCGCGGAGGTCTTCGTGGATCCCATCCTCGCAAAGGCCCCGGCGCTGAGGCTCTCGAAGCAGGCCTACCTCCAGGGCCTCGGAGTCCTCGGCTCCCAGTTCCCGGAGACCACGCTGACGGATGCGGACCACGGGTTCCTGGCTCCGGTGAAAGGGGTGGCCAACCACCTGCAGATCACCGAGCTCATCGAGCACCGGGTGATCGACCTGGAGTTCGCCCTGGACGTCCTGAGCGTTGATTTCAAGAGTCCGATGTTCTCGCAGTCTCGCTGCGAGCTCCTGTCCCTGGTAAGAGAATCCTCTGACTGGAAGGAGAGCTTCCTCGTGAGTCTAAAAGTCTCCAGCCTCAAGGCCGCGCCGGAGTTAGCGGCGAAGCTCGCCGTGGTCAACGGAGCCGAGCACCGGAAGGCGGCCCTCGAGTACCTGAGGAACAAAGAGGCTTCCTGGCAGAACCCGGAAGCGGTGCTCGCCGAGCTGCGGGTCCTCAACCATCTCCGGGCTTCCGTGTTCCGGGATGAGATCTCCCAGAACCCGAAGGGCCAGATCCTCGAGCCGGGGTTCCGAGTCATCTTCCCGGTGTTCAAGCGGTAAGCGCTAGCCGAGGTCCTTCTTGCTCTTCTTCAGGAGGTCGAGGACGAGCTCGGTGCGCCTGGAGAGCTTGTCCCCGACCCGCTTGGTGACGTAGATCGGGTTGGAGGCGCCCACGGACTTAAGCTTGAACTCCTTGAGTTCCTTCGGGACGCACTGGAGGGGAAGGACGGCGACGCCGGCGCCCTCCTGGACGGCGTGGATCGCACCGGCGAGGGTGCCGATGTGGACGGCGGGGACCGGAGTGGCCCTCTGGATCTTCTCGAAGATCCCGTGGGCCCTGCACCAGGTGGTGAAGAAGAGTTCCCACCCCGGGAAGGTCACGAGGCGCAGGTCCTCGAACCTCTTTTCCTCGAGCGGCTTGAAGAGCTTCTCCGACCTTCCGACCAGGCCATAGGGTTCGTCGGAGAACTTCTCGAAGGTCAGCTCCGGGTGGAGCCGCTCGCCGACGACGAAGCCGAAGTCGTAGACCCCTTCGATGATCCCCCTCGCGACGCCGTCCGTGGGGAGGATGCCGATCTTGAACTGGATCCCCTCGTAGGTCGAGATCTGCTTCATGATGTTCTTGAAGTGCGGGGTCCACTGGCAGCTCTCGGGCATGGCGTACCGGACCTCTCCCCTCAGGGTGGACTTCTCGTCGAGGAGGAAGTTCTCGCAGTCTTCGGCGATCGAGGACAACTGCTCGGCGTAGCCCAGGAGCTGCTTGGCCAGCGCCGTCGGGATGATCTCGTGGCCTACCCTCTCGAAGAGCTTCTTTTCGAGCTTCGCCTCGAGCTTCCCGATCTGCTGGCTCACGGTGGGCTGGGTAACGTTCAACTGGCGGGCGGCTTCGGAGAAGCTCTTTAGTTTCATGACCTTAAGGAAGATTCGGAGTGGGTAGATCTCGAGGTCCATAAGAAAACCTTATCGTGTATATATGATAGATGCATTGTACGTATGGCTACCCCTAAGCTATATCTCCCTCCGGAAACTGCCAACCCTCCTAAAGGATGCCCATGAAACAATTACTAATCCTGCTCGGCTTCGCCATATCGCTCACCCTCCACGCCCAGGTCGTGATCTCGGAGAAGGCCGATGACCGGTTCGGAGGATTCTGGCTGGACGTCAACAAGTCTCAGGGGGCCTGGACGAGGGCCGTCGGCGTCGGCGAAGTCCTCACCATCCAGAAGCTGATGCGCGATTGCCTCCTCGCCAGGAGCGGAAGCCACTTCCGAGTGAAGCAGCAGGCCCACCTGAACGCCTGTGTCCAGGCCGCGAGCGAGAAAGTGAAGAAGGTGCGCATCCAGGACACGACCCGGGGCCTGCGAGTCGTCTTCGACATGGACGAGACCCTCCTCACCCAGTGGCACCGGATCTCCCTGGAGAATCCTCGGCGGACGACCCTCGTGGTCCGGAACACCGACTACACCATGTCGGAAGCCAAGTCCGAGGTCACCTTCGCTCCCCGGGGCGTGACCATCAGGCCGGGGATCTACAAGCTCCTCCACGACCTCGCCGCCGATGGCCGCATCGGGAACATCTACTTCTTCTCGGCGCGCTCGGACGTCTCCGCGGAAGAGCTCACCCAGTACATCCTGACGAAGGTGCCGGCGCTCCGGAGGAAGTTCGGCGGACTCCTCGCCCGGAACCACCTCCGGCTCGACCGGGAGCCCCCGACGCCGAGTAAGGACCTGCGGATCATCGCTCCGGACCTCCGGAACATCATCCTCATCGACGATAACATCTCCCGGGTCATGCAGAAGAACCTGAACTTCACCATCCCGAAGTTCAACGCCGACCTCTACCTCGACGCCGTCGCCAAGCAGGACCGGACGGTCATCGAGGCGAACAACCTCATCGTCTCCTTCACCTCCGCCCTGATCCTCAAGGTCGCGAGCGGGGCGAACTTCTCCCCGTACTCCACGGAGAACTCGGAGCGGATGAAGATCGACTGGGGGAGGAAGGCCCTGGAGCTCGCCGGGTTTAGCCCCGGGGTGATCGAAGAGCTCCTGAAGCAGCACGTCTTCCACCAGGAATTCTACGCCGCCGAAACCGTCAAACTCTAGAACGACCAGGTGGCGGAGGAGAGCAGGCTCAGGCCGAGCTCGTCGATCTTCTTCGCCACCCCTTCGTTACCTTTCACGTCGATGTACATGGCCCCGGCCCCCAGACCCAGGTAGAAGTTCGGATGGAGCACGCCGAAGTGGAAGGTCACGTCCACCTTCGAAACGAGGCCCACGTCCCTGTGGAACGAGGACCCGGCGAGGAGATCGAACTTCGTGAAAAAATCGTTCATCGCGCCGTCGGCCTTCCCGAGCATGATGGAGGGGCCGAGGAGCCAGTAGGCCCCGCGGTCGCTGTCCGAGACGTCGAAGTAGCCGAGCTCGCTGGCCACGCCGTAGGTGCGGTCTTCTTCGAGGAAGAGCGAGTACCGCAGCCCCGCGAGGTTCCCCTCGACGTCCTTGTCCGTTACCTCACGGTCGAGGTAGAGGTGGGTGTGCTGGAAGGTGAGGAGGTGGGAGAGCTCGAGGTTCCTGTTCTCCACGAGCATGTCGTAGAGGAGGACCGGGACGTAGGCGAGCCAGGCGATGACCACCACGGCGCCGACAACGGCGAAGATGATGTAGGCGGTCTCCTCGGCGTTGGAGAAGGCGACGCTGTTCACGAAGCTGTTCAGGTTTTCGACCGGGACGTAGACGGGCTCCGGGTCGGAGGCCTTCCTTTCTTTAACCCGGGGAGGGCCCGGGGGGTCTTCGGTTGCCTTGGCCTCTTCATCCTTCTTCGGATCTTCTTCTTGGATTGGTTCATCCTTTTTGGGGTCTTTGGTCCTGGCCCGATTGTCAGTCTGGGCGAGGAGGAAGGATTTCGTTGTGACCGGACCGGCCTGCATTTGCTCGGAGACGATCCTCCGGAACTGCTCCGGGCTGAGCTGGATGGGCGTCGGCTTCTGCTGGGCCGTTGCCCAGGAGGTTCCGGTGACGCCGTGGAGGAACAGGAGGAGCGAGAGGAGGACGGAGATTTGCTTCATGCTCTTAGCTTAAACGTGAAAGGCGTGAAACTCAAATCTCCAGAATTCCCGACTGGATCCCTCGCTCCCCGGGGTCCTTGAAATTTAAAAAGACCATGGAGAAAATCCGCAATTGCATTAGGATATCCTCATGGTGAAGATTTCCAAAAACCTGAGGTTCGAGTTCCAGAGGTTCTCGATGGTCTCGGGGCTCGTCGTGTTCCACGTCGGCGCGCTCTTCGTCTTCCTTACGGGAGTTTCCTGGACCGCCGTGACCATCGGTTTGGTCCTCTTCGTCGTGCGGACTCTCGGAGGCCTCGTGGGGTACCACAGGTTTTTCTCCCACCAGTCGTTTGAGGCAAAGCGGTGGGTGCAGTTCGCCCTGGCATTCTGCGGGATGCTCGGAGCGAATGGCCCGGTCCGGCGGTGGGTCGCGCATCACTACCTTCATCATCAGTACTCCGACGTCGAGGGAGACGTGCATTCCCCGGCCCACGGGCACTTCCATTCCTACATGGGTTGGTACCTCGACCGGTCTTTCTACGAGGTTCCCGTTCCGGAGTTCGTGGAAAAGAGGATAACCCCGGAAATTAAATGGCTCGATGGATTCTTCGAACTCATCCTCCTCGCGCAGATCCCCGCCTTGTACTTCCTCGGATCGTTCCTGGAGGTAAGATTCCCGGAACTCCAGACCGACGGAGCGATGCTCGTGGTGGTCGGCTTCTTCCTTTCGCTGGTGCTGTCGATGCAGGGAATCTTCATGGTGAACCTCATCTGCCACATCCCTCGGTTCGGGACGAGGGACTTCGAGACCAAGGACCGGAGCCGGAACAACTGGTTCGTTGCCATCTTGACTCTCGGGGAGGGCTGGCACAACGGGCACCACCGGTTCCCGAACTCGGCGAGGCACGGACTCCTGCCGGGGCAGTGGGATCCGAACTTCTGGTTCATCAAGCTTCTGGAACGCCTGGGCCTTGCGTGGAATGTGAAGGACGCGAGGGAGGTTGCGGTGAGGAGTACCCGGAAAGGGTAAGATCACTAATATAAAAAAACCAGCCCAAACATTATAAACTTTCCGCCTTCAAAGAGGATAAAGCTTGGTCGATTATACAATTCTCTCAAATTGATTGATCAGCCTGTGAATTTAAATTAATTTCTACAATCGCTGAGATTTGTTAAGTTCTCTTTTTTGTAAAGTATCAATAAGTTTTTGTGTGAACTCTTCATGAAGATGTTTTGAATCGTCAGATCTTTGATATTTTAAACCTAGCTTTTGGATGAATGTAATCCAATTTAGATCTCTAGCACTATCTTTATAGGATTTTTCAACTATGACTTTCCGTAAGTCCCAACCATTATCGAATTGTATACTCGTAAGATATTCTAAATCACTTTCCGACATAATTAAGGATGGCATTATATCAGGATTTCTAAAAATTTCTTCCTCTTCAAGATCGGAATCTAAAACTTGTTGAAGAGATCGATTGTAAATTATGTCATCGTTTAAAATTACAACTGGAATCAATTTTTTTGGAGTGAATTCCATCGCTCCACTCAAGATGGAGAGACATGCATTATTGAGTTGAACTAAAGCCCCTTTACCCATTTTGGGATCGTAAGTATTTTTCCCTTTATTAAAGAAATTGACCTTGATCCATTTATTTAAGTCTTCAGTATTAGATTGCGTAATATCAATAATAGCCAGAGGTAAAGAACGAGATTTTATTTCAAAGACTACAGTAACATCCCCATTTAAGATTATTGAGTCGCAAAGTTGTTCTTGATTTTTTAATTTAAAATCAAACTCAAATTCTGATTGAACAATATTGCTATATTTTGGGAAAACGCGACGGAAAAGTCGCTCGCAGTGATTTTCAAAGGCTGGACAAATATGTTGAGCGATATCTCTTTTATTAACAAAATCGTCATCCTCATGAAAACTGATAGTAATAGCTCGTTCAATACGTTGGATTAGCAAATGGGGAGCTAAAAGCAAATAGTCAGTATCGCTAATTTTCAGAAAGGGATACTTTACTAATGTTGCAACCATGTATGATGATTTGAAAAATTCATCTCCTTTGTCTATCCACAACTTATGGACTTTTTTCGCATAGTCAATTGTAGATAAGGAGGTCTTTTCAAGGAATGCTTT
>SXUH01000267.1 GCA_005791855.1 Bdellovibrionales bacterium | reverse complement strand
TCCGTACACCATCACGGGGCGTGCCACCAACCAGTCCTACACCGTGAGAGTCGTGGCGAAGAACACCATCGGCGTGACCACCACGGTGAACTCAAACGAGGTCGCGGCCCTGACCGCCACCGCAGCTCCGACGGCCCTCGTCGCCACCGGAGGTCCCGGGCAGGTGGGGCTCACCTGGACGGCGGCTGCGGGAGCCACCAGCTACAAGATCCTCCGCGGGACGACCTCCGGCTCTCTGGTCGAGGTCGCCTCCGGCGTGACCGGCACGACCCACACGAACACGGGGCTCGTGAACGGAACGACCTACTTCTACGCGGTCCGCGCGTTCAACGGTACGGACTCCGTGAGCTCGAACGAAGTCTCCGCGAGGCCAATCTCCGCCTTCGCCATCAGTTCGGTCACCGGCCCCACCGCCACGACCCTCGCCGTTGCCTGGGGAGCCGCCACCGGCGCGGACTCGTATGACCTGAGGTACGGTACCGTCTCCGGCACCTACACCACCACACTCACGGGAGTCACGTCTCCGTCCACCATCACGGGCCTCACCGCGGGGACGACCTACTACGTGCAGGTCGTCGCGAAGAACGCGGTCGGCACCGGCACGTCCGTGGCCTCCGCCCAGGCCAGCGGGGCGACCAACTCGATCCCGGTGCTCTCGACGCCGGCGGACCAGACCAACGAAGCGGACCTCTCGACGGTGGTGAACTTCACCCTCAGCGACGCCAACGACCTCCTAACCTGCTCGGGCGCCGTGACCGCGACCTCCAGCAACACCGCGCTCATCACCAACGGTGGCCTAACCGTCGGCGGGACCATCCCGAACTGCACCGTCACCGTTACTCCGCTGGCCTACCAGACCGGAACCTCAACGATCACGCTCACGGCGACGGACGGGAAGAACCCGGTGTCGACCTCGTTCCTCATGACCGTCACTCCGTGCGTGGTGGACTCCATCGCCTGGGAGACGCAGCCGACGGGGATGACCGCGGGGAACCTCTTCGGGACCGCTCCTCGGGTGAGCCTGCGGAGGGCGAACGGAACCCTGTGCATGTCGAACCTCGACCCCGTTTCCATCGACGTCGCCACGGACCCGTCGGTCCAGCAGGACGCGACGGTCACCGGCGTGAACGCCGTGATCCCGTCCGGCGGGTACGCCCTGTTCAGCGACGCGCGCATGGAACGGAGCGGGACCGGCTTCAACATCGAAGCGTCCCAAAACGGAGTCACCTCTGCTCTCAGCGGGAACTTCAACGTCACGGCCCTCGCCGCCTCGAAGATCATCTTCCTCCAGCAACCGCTCACCAACGAGCCGAACACCACGCTCCTCCCGACGCCCTCCGTGCGCACCACCGACGTCTACGGGAACTACGTGAACCTCGCGAACGTCACGATCAACCTCTCGCTCCAGAGCAACGAAGAGCTCGCCGTCCTCGGCGGAACCCTCAGCCGGACCACGCCGACCAACGGAGTGAACTCGTACTCGGGCCTCACCGTGAGCAAGCCCGGCTTCTTCTTCATCCGGGCCACGCCGACCAACGGCTGGGCCGCCGTCGACTCGAACACCTTCCAGATCCTCGACATCACTCCGCAGAACACCGTGGCGACCATCGAGATGCTCCAGGCACCGATCATCAACAACGGAACGCAGACCACCTACAACCGGGCGAGCACGAACTTCGGGACCGACCTCCTCGACGGGACCACCACCTACACCTGGCAGCTCGTGACCAACAACGTGAGTACGACGAAGACCGGAACCATCCGTCTCCGGAACGGGGGAACGACGGTGGTCTCGGTGACCGGGGTTCCGATGAACCTCTCGGCGCCGACCCTCTACACCACCGCCATCCCGAACGCGAACATCTCCGCCAACTCCTCCTGGAGCCTGAGCGTGCGCCAGGGCTCTCCGCGGATCTACTCGTCCCGGATCATCGCCAAGCAGGTGGGAGCGAACCGGACTCTCGTGCACATCCCGATGTCCTCCGTGGAGAACACCTCCACCACCGGCGCCGTCACCACCACCAGCTCCACCCAGGTGAACCCGAGCGAGGGGAACTTCCCGGTCTACAGCTGGAACAAGGCCGAGTTCGATAACGTCATCGGCTACACCTTCTCCATGACCGGGAAGGCGACGACGGGAAGCGCCTGCGCCGCCCTCTACGACAAGCTCACCGATACCCAGATCGGGGGCGAGGCCTGCCGGGCGAACACCGCCGAGGGCTACGCGAGTGTGGAGATCCCGACCGACTTCATGCCGACCACCGCGGAGCTGGAAGTCCGGATCCGGGCCATCGGCGGAGGAACGGCGTCGATCTACAAGGCCGCCCTCACCGTGAAGATCGTGAACGTCGTGAAGATGAAGGCCATCCAGATCCTCGGCGCCTCCACACCGGCCCTGGCCACGAGCCGGGACCAGGTGGAGTACCGGTCGAAGAACAACCGCGGCGACTACGGAACGGGACTCGTGAGCGAGTACGTGAACTGTATCGCCAAGGCCAACACCGCCGGCGCCGGGACCTTCGTCCTCAAGACCCACGGGGCTAACACCGTCGGGATCAGCGGGGCGACCAACGTCACGGCCTCGACCATCAACTTCACCAGCCAGGCGGGCTACACGAGCCTCGAGGCGGGCCCACTGGTCCCGGTGAACGGGGCCAACCACTACCTGAACTACACCCACACCAGCGGTTCCTTCGCCCTGAGCCACTGTCTCCTGAGCACAGAAGTCGCCTACTAGGCCACCGACTGCCAACTTCCGTTGGCAGTCCCGTACCCGAGCAACTCCCCAGCTATTAAGATCCCTCGAACTTGTAAAACAAATCCCTCACCTATTCCCTTGATTTTACCGATCCGAGGACATCGTTTTCCCCCAAGGTCGGGGGAAGGCACAATTATTTTCAAGGATGACGGCCATGACTGACTGATGCGGATCAACACCAACGTGTCTGCTCTTCAAGCGCAACGCTCGATGAGTGAACACAACAGGCAGATCGAAAGTACGACGGGGAAACTCTCCTCGGGTACCCGCGTGCGCTCCGCCGCCGACGACGCTGCCTCCTTGTCGATTGGTCTGAAGCAGCAGTCCCAGATCCGCTCCCAGTACGTCGCCATCCGAAACGCCAACGACGCCGTCTCCGAGTTCCAGGTCGCCGAAGGGTCCATGAACGAGATCAGCAGCATGCTCATCCGCCTGCGCGAGCTCTCCATCCAGGCCTCGAGCGACACCCTCAACGACGAGAACCGCGGTCTGCTCAACAACGAGTACATGGCCCTCCGCTCGGAGATCGAGCGCACCCTCAAGACGACGAAGTTCAACGGCAATCCTCTCCTGCAGGTGAAGGACAACTCCACCCGCGACTTCCAGGTCGGCACCGGGGCCGGCGGGGAGTCGAAGATCTCCATCAACCAGAAGGACCTCTCCCTGAGCGAGTTTAACCTCTCCATCGTCGACTCCACCATCCAGACCGCGACCGACGCCCGCCTGAACATCGGCTACATCGACAAGGCCCTGGACAAGCTCTCCTCGAACCGCGCCCTCGTGGGGTCCATGCAGAATCGGCTCCAGAGCACGATGAACAACCTCGAGGTCGCCCGCACCAACGAAGCGAGCTCCATGTCCCAGCGGCTGGACGCCGACTACGCCTACGAGTCTTCCAACAACATCCGCGCCCAGATCAAGTTCGACGCCGCCACCAACGTCCTCTCCCAGACGAGCAACTTCAGCGCCAATGCCCTCCGGCTCTTGAAAGACTCATAACTTCCGCGCCGACGAAGCCCTGCGTAGAGAAATCAATCCTATTTCCGCGCCGACGAAGCCTTGAGCTAATAAATCAGGCTTACTTCCCCGCCGACGAAGCCTCGCGCCAAGAAATCGATCCTACCTCCCCGCCGACGAAGCCTCGCACAAAAAAATCAATCCTACTTCCCCACCGACGAAGCCTCGCGCCAAGAAAACATCAATCCTACTTCCCGCGCCGACGAAGCTTCGCGCAAAGTAATCAATCCTACTTCCCCACCGACGAAGCTTCACGCAAAAAAACAACCCAATCTTCCCGCGTCGACGAAGCTCCGCGTCTCCCGCATCTCCCTAGTAGAACAACTGAACCAGCTTCTTCGCCACGAAGATGAACACCGTGAAGCTCACGATGATGATGATGAACTTCCGGTAGTTGGTGATGAGCCGGACGTAGTCGTCCCGGGCGAGGTCGCCCTGGATGTTGTGCTGGTCGAGGATGGCGATCACCCGCTGCATGTGGTTGTCCGCCAGGACGAAGACCTCCCCGGCCTTGGTGTGGATGGTGATGGCGAGCTCCGGGTGGAGGAGCTTGTAGGTGGCCACCTCCGAGTAGAGGATCTTCTTATTCATGAACGGCAGCCCCCGGTTGAAGAGGAAGCCCTTCTCGTAGAAGCGCACGCCGCGGATCACCCCGTAGTAGAGCGCCGGGATGATGATGAGGCAGAAGAAGGAGATGAACTCCAGCGGGTACGTGTAGTGGTACTTCAGCACGTCGAGGATGCGGAACTTCCCCACCGCCTGGAAGTTCTCGTAGGTGAAGGTCTCGAGGTAGAAGCCGTTGAAGAAGAAGATCACGATGGCGATGATGATCAGCCGGAAGACGTTGAGCATGGAGGTCTTGTAGATCTTTTTCCCGAGCATCTAGAAGTCCTCGGCCGGGGGGACGATGCCCTGGGCGTAGCGGACCAGGTCGATGACCTCGCGGGCGCAGCCCCGGCCGCTGGTCCGGATGGTCACGTAGTCCACGGCCTCCTTCACCTCGTCGGAGGTGTTCGGCACGGTGGCCGAGAACCCCGCCTTCCGCAGCAGCGGGAGGTCGAAGAGCTCGTCTCCCATGTAGAGGATCTCGTCGGCGGCGACGTCGTACTTCTTCATCAGGTCCAGGAAGGCCGCGCGCTTGTCCTCGTTGCCGACGTAGCAGAAGGTGAGGCCCAGCTGGTCCACCCGCTTGGTGACGGAGACGCTGTTCCCGCCGGTGATGACGCCGACCTTGAGGCCCGCCTTCATGAGGAGCTTCATCCCGTAGCCGTCGTAGATGTTGAAGTTCCGGTTGAAGCCGACCTCCTCGCTCGCCCACCACACGTGGGCGTCGGTGAGGATCCCGTCCAGGTCGAAGGCCAGGACCTTGATCTTCTTCAGCTTCGCCTCAAATTTCTTCGAGATCTCTCGTAGGTTCATGCTTCCCTACTTTTTTGTTAGTGGAGCTCGCCACTGGCCTTCACGAAGGAGGCAAACAGTGGGTGCGGCTTAAACGGTTTGGACTTGAACTCCGGGTGGTACTGGCAGGCGATGAAGTACGGATGGTTCGAAAGCTCGATCACCTCGACGAGGTTCAGGGCCGGGTTCACCCCGGAGACCACGAGGCCCTTGTCGGTGAGCTTCTTCACGTACTCGTTGTTCACTTCGAGGCGGTGGCGGTGGCGCTCGGAGATCTTCGTTGCGCCGTAGACCTTGCTCCCGAGGCTGCCGGGGGTGAGGTCGCACTCGTAGGACCCGAGGCGCATGCTCCCGCCCTTGCTCCCCTCGCGGGACTGGCCCGGCATGTAGTGGACCACGAAGTCGCCCTTGTCGGTGAACTCCATGGAGGTCGCGTTCTTGATCCCCGCCACGTTCCGCGCGAACTCGATGATCGAGAGCTGGAGCCCGAGGCAGATGCCGAAGAAGGGCTTCTTCTTCTCCCGGGCGTACTGGATGGCCTTGATCTTCCCCTCCGTCCCGCGGGCGCCGAAGCCGCCGGGGACGAGGATGCCGTCGACGACGTCGAGGAGGTTGACCTTGATGCCCTTCTCCAGGTCCTCGGCGTCGATGAAGGTGAGCTCGAGCTTCACCTGGTTCACGATTGCCGCGTGCCGGAGGGCCTCGTTCAGGGACTTGTAGGATTCGATGAGGTCGATGTACTTCCCGACCACGCCGACGTTCACGGTCTTGATCGGGTTCTCCTGGTTGTAGATCACCCGGTTGATGTCGTCCATGTTCGGCTCCGTGGCCCACATGCCGAGGAGTTCGGTGACCCGCTTGTCCAGGCCCTGCTGGTGGAACGACAGCGGCACCTTGTAGATCGAGTCCATGTCGATGGACTTGAAGACGTTCTGCTTGGGCACGTTACAGAACTGCGAGATCTTCTCCAGCGTTCCGTTGTCGATCTCCCGGT
>SXUH01000266.1 GCA_005791855.1 Bdellovibrionales bacterium | reverse complement strand
GCGGTTGAGGTAGCCCATGGGAGTGAGGCAGGTCAGGATCCAGGAGAGCTCCGTGTGCTCGTGCACCTGGGACTGGACGAAGATGATGTTCTTCTGCGGATCCAGCCCGAGGGCGAGGTACTGGGCGAAGAAGCTGTAGGTCCGGTCTCTGAGGACCTTCGGGTCCTGGTAAACGGTCAGGGCGTGGAGGTCCGCGAGGAAGTACAGGCAGTCGTATTCTTCCTGGAGCTTCTTCCAGTTATTGATGGCGCCGATGTAGTTTCCGAGAGTCAGGTCGCCGGTGACGGTGCTGCCGCTCAAGATGGTTTTT
This sequence comes from Bdellovibrionales bacterium, assembly GCA_005791855.1. Classification (GTDB taxonomy): domain Bacteria; phylum Bdellovibrionota; class Bacteriovoracia; order Bacteriovoracales; family Bacteriovoracaceae; genus Peredibacter. The sequence goes on along the minus strand of SXUH01000266.1, from coordinate 4,267 downwards.
TTCATAGGGTGAGTATACAGAAGTTCGGTTTGTTGGTGAAGATAAAGTACCAGATGACGTATCGGGCCAACGGGCTCCCTTGACAGTTATTCGGTTAAAGGCAAAACTTCTGCACATGAAACACCTGGTTCTCATCATCTTGGTCCTGACCTCTAGCCTCGCCTCCGCCTACGTTCCGAGGGCCTTCGTCAATCTCTTCGAATGGAAATGGGCCGATATCGGGAAGGAGTGCCGCCAGGTCCTTGCCCCCCTTGGGTACACGGCGGTCCAGGTCTCCCCTCCCAACGAGCACCTCGTGGCCCAGGGCTTTCCCTGGTACCAGCGCTACCAGCCCGTGAGCTACAAGCTCCAGAGTCGAAGTGGAACCGAGGAGGAATTCGTCCGGATGGTGAAGGACTGCCGGAGCGCCGGCGTCGAGGTCTACGTGGACGCGGTCATCAACCACATGACGGCGGTCTTCGTCGACGTCCCCCAGTTCCGCGGGAGCGCGGGATCGAGCTTCGGCCACTACACCTACCCCGGCATCTACTCCTACGACGACTTCCACCACTGCCAGATGAACGACGGCGACGAGATCCGGAACTACGGCAACCGCTTCGAAGTCCAGAGCTGCGAGCTCGGGAACCTCGCCGATCTCAAGACCGAAAGCCCGCTGGTGCGACGAACCCTCGTCGAGTACCTCCGGAAGCTCGTCTCCATCGGCGTCACCGGCTTTCGCATCGACGCCGCCAAACACATCCCGGCTTCGGACCTCGAGGCCATCCTCGGTCCGTTCAACCGCTTCTACGTCTACCAGGAAGTCATCGGCTCGGACGCCGAGCCGATCCAGCCCCGGGAGTACCTCGGCACCGGTGCGGTCACGGAGTTCAAGTTCACGGGTCACGTGAGCTCTTTCTTCCAGACCGGGAAGCTCAGCTGGTTCAACAACAACAAACCGCTCGGGGAAGCCTGGGGCTACCTCCCCTCGAACCGCTCCGTGGTCTTCGTCGACAACCACGACACCCAGCGGATGCCGGGCCTCCTGAGCCACAAGCAGAAAGAGAAGTACAAGCTCGCCTCGGTCTTCATGCTGGCCTGGCCCTACGGGTACCCGCAGGTCATGTCGAGCTTCGCCTTCGACGATCCCCGGAGCGGCCCTCCGGCGGACGAGCGCGGGCAGACCAAGCAGGTCACCTGCCTCCCCGAGGGACAGCGCCTCGGTCCGAGCTCCGGCTGGGTCTGCGAGCACCGCTGGCGGGCGATCGCCGCCATGGTGGAGTTCCGGAGGATCACGGCGGAAGAGCCGCGGATCACGGACTGGTGGAGCAACGACCACAGCCAGATCGCCTTCGGCAGAGGGAACAAGGGGTTCGTCGTCATCAACAACGAGGCGACGAGGCTCGAGCGGATGCTGAAGACCTCGCTTCCCCCGGGCCGCTACTGCAACGTCTTGAAGGCTTCCCTCCGGGAGAATGGCTGCGCCGGGAACCTGGTCACCGTGGGCCCCCTGGGTGAAGTGACCGTCTCTCTAAATAGCTTCGATGCCCTCGCCCTTCACCTAGGATCCCGCTTATGAACACCTTCGCCATCATCAGACAACCGGACCCGTCCATCGTTAACTGCGAGCTCACCCACATGAGCCGGGTTCCCATCGACTTCGAGGAGCTCAAGAAGCAACACGCGAACTACGGAGAGACGCTCCGGAAGCTCGGCCTCCAGGTCGACGTCCTTCCGGTGCTAGAAGACTTCCCGGACTCTGTCTTCGTCGAAGACACGGCGGTGGTCCTGGACGAAGCCGCCATCCTCACGAGACCCGGGGCCCTCAGCCGGAGGTCCGAACCGGAGGCCATGCACCCCTTCCTCGTGAAGTACCGGAGGAACATCTTCCAGCTCATCGAGCCCGCCATCCTCGACGGCGGAGACGTGCTCACCGTGGACAAGACGATCTTCGTCGGCCTTACCTCGCGGACTAACGAGCTCGGGGCCAAGCAGCTCCAGTTCTTCACCACCCCCTACGGTTACCGGGTCGTCACCATCCCGGTCACCAAGTGCCTGCACCTCCGGACCGCCCTCGCCTACCTCGGGAAGAAGACCATGCTGCTCAACCCGGAGTGGATCGACGAAACCTACCTCAAAGACTTCAAGCTCCTCCGGATCTCCCAGGACGAACCGTTCGGGGCCAACGCGCTCAAGATCGGGAGCAAGCTCGTCTACAACTCCGACCACCCGAAGACGCTCCAGAGGCTCCGCGACCAGGGCTTCGACGTCGAGGCCATCCGGATCACCGAACTCGCCAAGGCCGAGGCGGGGCTCACCTGCCTGAGCCTGGTGTTCAGGCAGTCCGAGGTTTCCGCAGGAAGATGATGGAGTTATCGGTCTCCTGGCCGAGCTTCGCTCGGATGGTGTCCACCAGAGTGGCGACGGCCACGAGGGGCAGGCACTTCGATGGGTTGAGGAGCTCCCCGAGTTTCTTGAACCCGAGCTGGTACTTCACGTAGTGGTGGAACGACCAGAGCCAGAACGCGTGGCCGGTGGATCTCTTGAGCCCTGCGAACTCGTAGCCCATTGGCCTCGCGACCTTGGTGATCGTGTCCAGGGAGAAGAGGTTCCAGTGCCGAGGCGTGTGGTACCCGCCCCAGTGGTAGTCCCGGAAGAGGCTCGCGTTGAGGGACTTGATGTTCGGAGCTTCGAAGCAGACCACTCCTCCGGGGGCGAGGATCTTGTAGATCTTCTCCAGGCACGCCTTCGGGCTCTCCACGTGCTCGATGACGCTGAAGAGGGTCACGAGGTCGAAGAAGTTCTCGGGGAGTTCGGCGTCTTCGATCCGTTCCTTTTCCACCATGAAACCTTCGTCCTTGAGGCGCTTGGCCGCGGGCCCGTCGAGCTCGAGGCCAAAGACCTTCTCCTTCCCCACACCCAGGCCATTGATGAGCCGGAGGTACCTCCCCGAGCCGCAGCCGATGTCCAGGTAGGACCGGGGCGGATAACCGAGAATGTCGATAATCTTCTTGAAGGTCAGGCGATCCAGCACCGCCTTCACCTTCCAGGCGAGCTTGTTCACCGTCGATTCGTAGCCGTAGGAGTAGTAGTTCGAGGGGTAGATGACGTTCAGATCCTTCACCAGGGGCCTCGGGTTAAGGTAGACGTTTTCGCACCGGCGGCACCTGACGAAAGTCCACCTGTTCCCACAGGTTTCGTACTCGAAGTCGTAGCTGCTGGCGAAGTACTCACAATCATTGGCCCCGCAGACTCCGCAGTTCACCGGTGTGGAGTCTATAATGGGTAGATTTTCAGGGAATTGGAGGCTATGATGTTCGGACATACTCACCACTCTCTTAGCAGCTAACTTTCATGGGCTCGGAAGGCACTCGATTCGGCAATAATAGGACGACTGACCAATGGGCAGCAAGGAAAATATTCTTCATTTTCTTTCTCCTCTTCGCCTCCCTGGTCGCGGTCCCCGTCTACTTCCATTATCAGATCTACGTCGTCTCCGCCGTGGCGTTCGTCACTCTGGGTGTGGCCATCAACAAGGTTGTCTTCATCATGCACGAGTGCGCCCACGGGACCCTCTTCACGAACAAGGATCTCGAGAGGAAGGTCGGGTGGGTCTGCGGCCTCTTCCTGGTGACCGACTTCACGACCTTCAAGAGTAACCACCTCGCGCACCACTCGTACTTCGGCCTCGCCAACGATCCGCAGGGCAGCGACTACAACGGCTTCGAGGGCGCGCGGTTCTCGAAGCTCCTCTGGCACCTCGTCCGCCCGGCCCTTGGCCTGAACCTCTTCAAGCTCAAGGACCTGAACAAGAACGCGAAGACCGACAAGAAGGCCAACACCAGCGACGTCCGGACCTTCCTCCTCTGCGCGGGCGTCGTGCATCTCGGGATCCTCTTCCTCGCGACCCTCGGCGGGAAAGTCTGGCTGACCTTCCCTTGCTACCACCTCGCCGCCGGGACCGTCGGCTTGTTTCTGAGCCAGACCCGGGGCTTCGCCGAGCACATCTCCTTCCCCGGCGGCACCACCGGGCAGATCGTCCGCACCCACTATCCGAACATCCTGGAAGGGTTCTTCCTCTACGACTTCAACTTCAACTACCACGTCGAGCACCACCTGAACCCGAACGTCCCGGCGTACTACCTCCCGGGCCTCTCCGAATCCATGAAAGGACAGGACAGCCGGGCCCAGTACTCGAAGTCGATCGTCTTCACCATCCTGAAACGGCTGAAGCAGTCCCTGGCGAAGGCCTAGGACCTACTTCTCTCCGATGACGGTCCAGCTGTAGCCG
>SXUH01000031.1 GCA_005791855.1 Bdellovibrionales bacterium | reverse complement strand
CGGAGGCGTTCTGGGCGACGACGCGGACGAAGTACTGCGTGTTCGGAGAGAGGGAGCCCAGGGTGTACGAGGTCCCGGTTAGGCCAGCGACCGAGAAGGTGTAGGTCCCGCTGGCAGCACCATACTCGACCCGGTGGGTCCCGGCGCCGGTGGCGGCGGTCCAGGTCAGGTTGAGAGAGGTGGAAGAAGCCGCGGTCAGGGTGGAGAAGGTGAAGTTTCCGATCGGGGCCTTGCTCACTTCCGACGAGCTTATCGATTCGGTCCCGTTATCTGCTCTCACCACGTAGTAGTAGGTCACACCGTCGGTGAGGCCCGAGTCGAGGAAGGCCGTGCCCACGACGGAGGTTTCCGGAGAATTGTAATCGTAGGTCCCGGCGGTGGTTGACCGGTAGACGTTGTAGGAACTCGCTCCGGAGACAGCGCTCCAGGTGAGGGAGATTTGTCCGCTGGTGTTACTAGCTGCGGCCACACCCGTCGGCGCTCCCACGGCGGTGAGGCGGGAGGCCACGGCGGTGGTGTAGCTCGTGTTGAACGATCCGGCGGAGTTCCTGGCCACGACCCGGACGTCGTAGTTGGTTCCGGCGAGGAGCCCCGTGATGGTCCGGGGGGAGGTCACGCCGGTGATGGTGGTGAAGGCGTCGGACCCCTTGCGGTACTGGATGTCGTAGGAAGTCGCGCCGACGACGGAGTTGTTCCAGTTGGCCGTGATCGAGCTCGCCGTGCCGCTGGTGGAGGAGATGCTGAAGGCTTCGATCGGGGTCACCGAGTGCTCGGCGGACTGTGCAGAGAGTGAACCGTTGAAGGTCTGCACCGAATAGAAGTACCGGGTTCCGTTACCGATGCCCGTGGTGTCCACGAAGGAGGTGCCGGTGACGTTCGGGTAGAAGGTGTCGTAGGTCCCGGCCGAGGTCCCGCGGGAGATGCGGTACGAGGTGGCCCCGCTGATCGCTCCCCAGCTCACGGTCACCTGCCCGGGAGCCGCGGCGAGGGTGATGGTCGGAGGCCCGATCGGAGTGATCTGGTCTTCCTCTGCGGTGGTGGTGGTGGTTCCGGTACCGATGGTGTTCCGAGCTCTCACCGAGACGTAGTAGGTGGTGTTGGGAGCAAGCCCGGTGAGGATCCGCGGAGAGGTCACTCCGGTGACGGTGGTGGTCGCTCCGGTGCTCCGGTACAGGAGGTCGTAGCTCGTGGCCCCCGTGGCAGCGGGCCAGGTGACCTGCAGCCGGTTCGGATCGAGGGGTGTCACCGAGGTGATGGTGAAGACGGGGATCGGCCTTCCGGTGACCTCGGTCGATCTCACCGAGTCGGAGCCGTTGAAGGCCACCACGGCGTAGAAGTACTGGGTCCCGTCTACCACCGGAGAATCGACGTACGAGGTCGGGACGTTTCCGGCGGCGATCTCCGTGAGAGATCCGGAGGTCGTTCCCTTGTAGATCTTGTAGCTACTGGCCCCGGTGACCGCGGTCCAGCTCAGGGTGATCTGCGTGGTGGTGGTGGTCGCCACCAGACCCGTCGGAGCGACGGTGGCCGTCTTCCCCGCGAGCTCCGGAGACGCTTCGGCCGCGCCGGTGCCGACGGCGTTTCTCGCCACCACGCTCACGTTGTAGGTCGTATTGGCCGCGAGGCCGGTGATCTCGTACGGGCTTGTTTGGTTCGCGATGGTGGTGTACGCGCCGGTTCCGATCCGGTACCGGACATCGTAGGTGACGGCACCGGTCACCGAAGGCCAGGCCACGCTCAGCTTCGACGCACTCGTCGGCGTGACACTGGTGAGGGAGAAGGCCTCGATCGGTCTGGCCGATCGCTCGGCCGAGTAGGTGGATTCGTCGCCGTTGACGGTGGTGACAACGTAGTAGTAGGTGGTCCCGTTGGTGCGGCCAGTGTCCTCGTAGGAGAGGCCCGAGATCCCCGTGGCGATGCTCGCGTATCCGCTCCCGGAGGTCGTCGACCGGTAGACGTTGTAGGTGAGGGCGCCGGTGACGGCTCCCCAGGTGAGGGTCACTTTCCCGGGAGCGGCGGTGGCGGTGATGGTGGTCGGCGCCCCCGGACTCGTCATCTTCGAGACGTCCGCCGTCTGGAAGCTCGTTCCGGCCCCGACGGTGTTATTCGCTCTCACCGCGACGTTGTAGGTGGTGGTGCTGGTGAGGCCCGAGATGGTGTACGGAGAGGTAACCCCCGTGACCGTCACGTACGATCCCGCGCCAGTGCGGTAGCGGACGTCGTAGCTGGATGCTCCGGTGGCGAGGGGCCAGGTGACCTGGAGCGAGGTCGGTGTGGGCGAAGTCACCGACGTCACGGCGAAGCTCTGGATCGGTCTCACGGCAACCTCGGAGGAGGTTCCGCTGTAGAGCCCGTTGTAGGCGCGGACGGCGTAGAAGTAAGAGTTTCCGTTGGTCAGACCCGTGTCGGTGAAGCTCGTCCCGTTCACCACGGCTTGGTAGGAGCTCAGGGATCCGCTGGTGGTCCCGCGGAAGAGTTCGTAGCTCGAGGCTCCGCTGACGGCGCTCCAGCTCACCACGGCCTGTCCCGGAGTCGCAGTCGCGGCGATGGTCGGAGTTCCGAGGGCCGCGATGGAAACACCGGAGAGCTGGTTACTGGAGGCGAGGGTCGTTCCGGCGCCGACCGCGTTCTTCGCGATCACCCGGAAGTAGTAGGTTGTGTTCCCGGCGAGACCCGTGATGGTCCTCGGCGAGGTCGCGTTGGCGGCGACCGAGGTCAGGGCGCCCGGATTGGTTCCGTAGCGAATGTCGTACGCGTCGGCTCCGGTGGCCGCGGGCCAGGTCACGGTGAGCTGGTTGGCGACGGTCGAAGTCACGGACGTCATGGAGAAGGGAGAGATCCCCTTCGCGCTGACTTCGACGGACGACGGAGAGAAGTAGGTGTTGTACGCCTTCACCGTGTAGTAGTAGACAGTCCCGTCGGTGGTCGGGGTTTCCGTGTAGGAGGTCCCGGCGACCGTCGCGAGGAGGGTCGTCGATCCGGAGGTGGTACCGTAGATCTTGTAGGAATCGGCGCCGGCCACGCTGTTCCAGCTCAGGCTCATCTGGCCCGGCGTCGCCGTTAGCTCGACGCCGGTGGGAGCGGCCGGCGGGCCGAAGGGCCTGCCGCTGTTCTCGGAGTTACTCAGGAGGTAGCCGTTGAGGTCGTTCTGCGCGAGCACGCGGACGTAGTAGTTCACTCCGTTGGCGAGGCCACTCATGGTGTACGGGGAAGTGACGTTCGCGATGGAGTTCGAGTAGGAGCCGGAGGACGTTCCGTAGAGGATGGTGTACTTCGTCGCGTGCGTGGAGGGATTCCAGGTGACGGTCATCGCACCGTCGGCGACGGTCGTCGAGACGAGGTCGAAGGCGGCGACCGAACGGCCCGGGGCCGCGGCCGTGATCTTCCGCGACCCGGCGGCGTTACTCGAGGTGACGCTGAAGTAGTACGTCGTGCCACCGGCCAGACCAGGAACGGTGCAGGTGGTGATGATCCCGGTACAGCTCATCACTTGCGTGTTGATCGCCGTCGCCGAGGTTCCCATGTAGATCTTGTAGTTGTCTGCCCGGTAGGAACTCCTCCATCTGAGTGCGGCGGTTCCGTTGGCGACGCGAACCTGCGTGAACGAAAACGGGTCAGGAATTTTTAGAAGGGGAGTGTGACCGCGGGAAACGACGGAACCACCGCTGGGGTTGTTACAACCAGCGCTCAAAGCGAGCATTAAAATTAGCACACTAAATAGAAAATTAGTCACTTCGGTTCCCTTATCGTTAACCTGTTAATTTTACCTTAATTTGTGCTACGTATTGAGTTGAATTTTTAGCGGCAATTTTTGTTGGCAAGGGCTATTTTTTAAAAAGAATGGGAGACCTGAAAACAGTAGCCTAGAGACTCATGGGTGAAATTGATGGCGGCGTTTGGGGCCGTGGTGACCTGATAAAAACCTTTGCCTTGATAAAGAGCACCGAACGGGCCAACCCAGCCTAATCTGGCGTAGGCCTCTCCGCCGGCGCCGGCCTCGGTGATGACCTCTCCCCCTTTGGTCGGGAAGATGAAGTAGCCCTTCACACCCGTGCCCCAGAGAAGGCCGATCCTCCTTCTCTGTCCGAGAGCGAAGTGCATGCCCGATTGGATGAAGGATTTTTTTACGATCTCGAACTCCGTGGGAGTCCGAGCGAAGTAGGTGGGGTGATCCTGGCTCATGGCGAAGATGCTGGCCTTGAAGATCGGCGACATCCTCCGGATGATTTCCAGACCGTAGCTGTCAAATACCTGGTCCTCTTTCTTGATGCTACCGAACTGCGGTTCGTTGAACCGCACGATCTGGATTCCCCCGAAGAACCGGACCGCGGAATTCTGACTCATCCGGTAGGTGTAGGCCGCGTTCCAGTAAGGGTTTTGGTCGGACGTTAATCGGCCCTTGGAGTTGTTCGCCTTCTGCTCCCCTCGAAGGGTGTGGTACATGAGACCGTACTCGAAGGAAAAGTCGTGCGTCTCCTCATTGATCTGGGCTCCGACGGAAACGCTCAACAAAAGCGTGAGGCAAAGGAAGGCAAACTTCATCTAGCCATGATACCGCCGATGGTCAACCCAATGATAGGCAGTAAAAATAACCTAGACCCTAGAGCGCCAGCGTCTTCGCTTTCTCGAGGCGGTTCCAGATCCCGAGCCAGTCTTCGGAGGAGTGCTCGGGGAGCTTCGAGGTCAGGATGAGGTCGAAGCCCTGCTGGTCGAACTGCCGGAGCTTTTCGTAGAGCTCGCGGCTCGCGAGCTGGGGAGACGCGGGGAGGACCCACACCACGGGATTCTTGAACACGTGGCGGAGCTTGTCTTCGATGAGCTTTCTCTGGAGGGCCCAGTTGAAGTCGGGCGGGACGAGCACCAGAGGGATCCGGGGCATGTAGTGGTGCTGGAGCTGGCCCGGGGCCACCGGGCTCTGGGCGTAGCGGACCTGGGTCTTCAGGCCCGCGGCCTCCAGGACCCCGCTCAGCATGGACGCCGTGAAGAACCCGGGCCTGAAGATCTCCACCACGAACTTCGAACCTTCCTTCTTCACTCCGGCGACGGTGGATTCGATCCCGACCTCCGCCGGTCCGCCGTCGAGGATGGCGACCTTGTCGTCGAACTCCTGGTAGACGTGCTCCGCGGAGGTGGGAGAGGTCTTCCCGAACTTGTTGGCACTGGGTGCGGCGACACCGCCCTCGATCTGGGAGAGGAGCTTCAGGGTCAGCTCGTGCCGAGGACAGCGAAGTCCCACGGAGTCCAGACCCGAAGTGATGAGCGGATCGACGGAGCTATCTTTCTTCGCGATGAGGGTCAGGGGGCCGGGCCAGCAGGCGGCCGCGAGGACCTCGTGGACCGGCGTCCAGTCACTGGCGAGCTTCTTCGCGCTCTCGACGGTCGCCACGTGGACGATGAGCGGATCGAAGAAGGGCCGCTCCTTGGTGGAGAAGATCCGGAGGAGCCCTTTCTCAGAGCGGATCCAGCCACCGAGGCCGTAGACGGTCTCCGTGGGAATGGCGACGGTGTCTCCGCGAAGGAGAAGGTCCCGGGCCAGTTCTAGGTTCACCAGTTTCAAAGTTACTCACCTGTGATGCTTGCCGGACCTCTCTCGGGCCCGCTTCTCTTGAAGTTATCGATGACCCCCAGGCCCCGGAAGTCTCCGCTGGAGAAGGTCGTGTTGAACTCGTCTCCGGAGGGCCTCGTGGCGCTCAGGGACCCGTGGATGAAGGTGTTGTTCGTCCCGAAGAGCTGGGCGAGGTCTCGGATGTTCTTCGTCTGCTTGAAGTACTTATCCATGAAGATTTTGAATTTTGCAAGCGATGGTTTCAGCAGATTGGCGTGGTAGTCTTTCTTGAAGCTCAGGAACTTGAGCCCGATGTCCTTGACGCAAGCATCCTTCCCGTCCTGGTCCTCCCGGAGCATCTGGGCCCGCTTCTTCTCCCCGGTCCAGTCCTCGGACTTGGAGAAGCCGCAGACCTTGGCGAACTGGCCGAAGACCACGTTCTCGTCGGCGGCGAGGAGGTGGTTGAACCCGGTCTTCTCCACCCGGACGTTGGACTCGACGACGAGGGGCCCCTTGAGCTGCTCGCTGCGGATGATGGCCATGTAGTCCTTCGGCAGGAGCGTGTAGAGGTCCACGAAGTTAATCACCCCGGTCCGGTACTTCTTGTCGATCCAGCGGTCCGTGCTGTCGGCGCTGTAGCTCTGGGTCATCACGAAGGAGAACTGCTCGCTGCTGTCGATGCGGACCACCTTCGGGTCCGTCGCCTGCGGGTGTGTGGCCTCGTACTCCAGCGTGAGCTCCCGGCTGTAGACCGCGGCGTGGGAGGCGCCCATCGGGATCTTCAGGAGCTTGTAGACCACGGCGGAGAAGAGGCGGCTCAGGAAGTTCTGCACCACCTTCACGCTCTGGTTGTAGTTCTTGTAGAACACCTTCACCAGGCGGTCCTTGATGATCCGTTTCTGCTCGGTCTTGCTCTTACTGATCTTCCCGAAGATCAGGATGCTCCCGCGGGACTCGAGCGCCCGGGAGCTGTTCTCCTCGAGGCCCACGACGTAGGGCTCGAGGAGGGCGACCGTCCCCTGGCCCCGGAGCAGCCGGTGGAACTCCTGGCCTTCCTCGGGATCGGCCTTCACGTGCTCCCAGTCTTTCTGAGACAGGCCCAGGAAGACTTCCTTGCTGGCCGAGAACTCGTAGTTCAGGTCGGAGCGGAGGATGGAGAGCTGGAGCAGGCGGAAGAACTCGAACTGGAGCTCCATGGTCACCCCGGTGCGCGAGGTCTTCTTGGACATCACTCCCACCCGGTACCTCTGCGCGGTCACGTCGTCGGAGTGCCGGCTCTCGAGGGACACGCGTCTGGTGAGGGCGCTCTCGGCGAGGATCCCCGCGGAGAAGGAGAGGTTGTAGAGCGGCGGGGTGCGGATGAGGCCCCCCGCGCTCACGGTCCATTCGTCTTCGCGCTTCATGATCTCCTCGTGGCCCAGGCGCTCCATCCCGCCGGCGTTGAACTTCAGGAACGGGAGGAAGAGCTTGGAGAAGTCGGCCGTGAGGCCCAGCTGGTAGGAGTCGGCGTAGTGGTAGTAGGTGTAGACGCGCTTGAAGGTCAGGCCTGCGAAGGCCCCGATCTCGGCGGCGCTCATGAACGAGCCGCCCGCTTCCTTGAGCTTCTCGAGGAAGGTCGTGGCCTCGACCTCGACGGTGAAGGAGTCGGCGACGAGCCAGTTCTTCCCGAAGAGGTTCGGCGTCACCTGCCGGTCCACGTAGAGCTGGACCACGCCGAAGGGCTTCTGCCAGCTGAAGCCGGAGAAGTTCTCCGTCCCGAGGTTGAACTGCTCGTTCACGCGGTTGATGTGGGCCACCTGCTCGAGGCCCAGAGTGGGGTGGGCGGTCTCGAGGTGGCGCCGGATCTCCTCGTAGAGCGGGGAGTCCTCTCCGTCGACGGGGAGCCGGGTGTTCCCGAGGAGGGCCCCGATGACCGAAGCCTCCACCGGCGGATCGACCTGGGCACTCTTCTGCGCGCTCAGCGAGTGCGATGTTTTCCGGGGACGACTTTTCAATCCGGGACTCTTGAGATATTCTTCGAAGCGCGGGTCAAGTTTGATGTGATTGAACTCTGAGGCAAAGGCCGAAAAGGAAAAGACCGAGAAGGCTAGCATCCATACTTTAATCATAAGTTCCCCGCAGGCATTCATTCGCCATGATTGATATGCGACTTGATCGGTCCTACGAGTTAAAAATTTAACGGACCAAACTCGTTGATATCAGTAGCTAGCCGTTGAATTCCCAGTGGTTAGAACGGTTTATTTTTCGAGCAAAAGAATAAAATTAAGATGGATAATCCAAGTTTCAAGGACCTACTAGACCTGAGCTACCAGTGGCCGGACTACTACGAGTTCAAGTTCATCATCAAGAACGAGAGCAAGTCTCTGGTCCTGGAGAAGCTCGCGGGCTTCACCGTCGTCGAAACCCCGTCCAAGAAAGGGACCTACATCTGCGTCTCCGCCCGGAAGCTCATGGGGAGCACCCAGGAGGTCATCGAAATTTACGAGGCCATGGGGAAGATCCCCGGTATAATGAATCTCTAACAGGGAAGCGCAATGAGGTTTGACACCGCTTTGGTCATCGCAGGTGGGGCGTTCGGGACGTCCATCGGCTTCGTGCTCACGCAGAATTTTAAGAAGGTCATCATCAAGGTCCGGTCGCCGGAGATCTACCAGGAGATCAACAGCGGCGAGAACAAGACCTACCTCCCGGGCCAGGCCCTGCCGGAGACGCTGAAGGCGGCGCTGACTTGGGAAGAGGTGGAGCAGCTGCAGGAGGGGGAGATCGACCTCATCATCAGTGGCCTCCCCATGTCCGGCATCGACAGCTTCTGCAACGAGAACGGAAGCTCCGTCACCCGCTACCTCGACCGGGGGATCCCGCTGGTGAGCCTCGCCAAGGGGATCGACCACGAGACGCTGAAGCTCCCGGACGAGATGTACGACACCCACTTCGCGAAGTACCGATCGCAGCTCCTGTACCTCTCGGGCCCGTCGTTCGCCAACGAGATCCTCCAGAAGCAGATCACCATGGTGTCGCTGGCGGGGGAGGACAAGGGCCACCTGCTCCAGGCCTGCGAGATGCTCGCGACGGAGTTCTTCAAGGCCGTCCCGACCGCCGACGTGCGGGGAGTCCTCCTCGGAGGGGCGCTCAAGAACGTCATCGCCATCGCCGGCGGGATCCTCGAGGGCCTGGGCTACAACCACAACACCCGCGCGGCCCTGGTCACCCGCGGGATCGTGGAGATGCTCCGCTTCGGCGTGGTCTTCGGCGCACGACCCGAAACCTTCTACGGGCCCAGCGGCATGGGGGACCTGATCCTCACCACCACCGGCGAGCTCTCCCGGAACAAGGCCTTCGGCCTGGAGATCGCCAAGGGCCGGAAGGCGGAGGAGATCATCCGGAAGACGAGGTCCGTGGTGGAGGGCTACAAGACCACGGAGGCGGCCTACAAGCTCTCCGTCCGGGAGAACATCCGCACCCACATCTTCAGCGGGCTCTACCGCGTGCTCTACGAGAACCAGGACCCGCGGGAGGTCATCGGGGAGATCATGCGGCTGCCGGTGAAGCTCGAGGACTAGTTCAGGGACTCCTCGATCTTCCCGACGGAGATGGTCTCCCCGAGGGAGACGATCTCCCCGTCCTGCTTCTGCACGAAGTAGGCGGGGACGCCGACGACGTCGAAGCGCTTCAGGAAGCGGGTGATGTTGTCGTCCCGCTGGGTCCAGTCCGCCCGGTAGAGGACCAGGCCGTACTTCTTGGTGAGCTCCTTGAAGTTCTCCGTCTCCAGCACGAGCTTCTTATTGATCTTGCAGGTGAGGCACCACTCGGCGGTGAAGTCCATGAACACGAGGTTGCCCTTCTCCTCCTGGAGCTTCTCCTCCGACCACGGCTTCCAGACCTGATCGGAGGCCCCGGCGACGGCCTGCCCGCTGGGTCGGAGCTCCAGGTTCTGGATGGCGAGCACGGTGAGGGAGAGGGGGAGGGCGAAGACCAGGAACTGGAGCACCTTGCGGCTCGAGATCTTCTGGGCGTAGAAGAAAGCAAAGAACCAGAGCGCGAACAAGAGGTTGAGCCTCCAGCTGACGCTTTCGAAATGCACCAGAGAGACGAAGACGTCGTAGAGCCAGATCACGGTGAGGATCAGGGAGAGGCCCAGGAAGTACTTCAGCTTCTCCATCCACGCCCCGGGCTTCGGGAAGAAGGCGAGGCTCCGCGGGTAGAGCGCGGTGAGGAGGAAGGGGAAGGCGAGGCCCAGGCCGATGAAGAAGAACATCAGGAAGATGTTGAAGTACCCGGTGGTGAAGGCGAAGGTCAGGGCCGTCCCGAGGAAGGGCGCCGAGCACGGGGTCGAGAGGATGGTGGTGAGGATGCCGGAGAAGAAGTCTCCCGAGAAGCCCTCCTCCAGCTCCTGGGAGCCGAGCTTCGATCCCCCGGGGGTGACGAACTCGAAGAGCCCGAAGAGGTTCAAGGCGAGGACGAAGAGGATCAGCATCATGATCAGGATGAAGCCGGGCGACTGGAGCTGGAACCCCCAGCCGATCTCCTCGCCGGTCATCTTGATCCCGGCGACGACACCCGCCAGTCCCATGAAGGTGGTGACCACGCCCGCGGTGTAGCTCAGGTTGTGGGTGATGAGCTTCCTCCGCGGGTAGTTCTTGTGCT
>SXUH01000265.1 GCA_005791855.1 Bdellovibrionales bacterium | reverse complement strand
TCGGCGCGAAGGTCGCCGTGAATGCCGCCTTGCACGATGCCGAACAAGCCGTAGCCGGGGCGCGCGACATAAGCGTCCTTGGAACGCCGCGCCCAGCGCATGGACATCCGCATGCTATCCGCCACCACGTCCTTCGCCGAGGGGAACGGTGTGCATTCGTCGAAGGCCATTGTGACCGTCGCATCGAGCCGGTGCTGGATTTGGATGGAGCGTTCGGGCGTAAGGTGATGCTTGAGTCCGTCGATGTGGGACTGGAAGGTGACCCCTTCCTCGGTGAGCTTGCTGATGTCGGAGAGGGAGAAGACCTGGTAGCCACCGGAGTCCGTGAGGATGGGTCTCTTCCAGCTCATGAACTTGTGAAGTCCGCCCAGCTTCTCCACCAGCTCGTGCCCCGGACGGAGGAAAAGATGGTAGGTGTTGCCGAGGATGATCTGCGCGTTCATCCGCTCGAGGTCTTCCTGCCACAGAGTTTTCACCGAGGCGCGCGTCCCGACCGGCATGAAGATTGGCGTTTCGATCACCCCGTGGGCGGTGTAGATCCGACCGGCCCGCGCCTGCCCTGACTGTGCTTCTAGCTGGAAAAATGACATGGCCCATCTAGTAGCATGGGCCCCGGGAATCCGTCTAACTTTATCTCGGTAACCGCTCGTTAAAGTGGCTGATGACGTTCGCCGGAAGGGTCAGGAGATCCCCGATCGAATTGCCGAAGCGACCGCCGAGGCCACCCCACTGATTCTTGCCGACGACCTTGTAGTCCTCCGCCTTCTTGACGTTCCCCATGTGGACCATGCCGTCGAAGCAGACGAGCTCGGTCTCCCCCAGAAGCGGATCGTAGGAGACGAAGAAATCCGTGCCCCGGATGCCCATGGCGGCGTTCTGGGTTCTGATCCCTCCGGTCTTGCTCTTAGCCCCGCTTCCGGTGATCCACCGGACGATCCCTCTGGTGAGGTTCACGGTCGGCGAATCCGCATCGGCGGCGAGTTTGAGGGAGGAAGAGGTGTTCGCTCCTAGGGCGATGGTATGCCGGGACTCGGAGAGGACGATCTTGAGGTAGGACTTCTCCCCCACTTCGACCACACCGTCTTTACTGATGGTGCCGTTCTCCTTGAGCGGCTGGCCATCGAAGGTCGCGGTCCCTTTGAGGAGAACGACCTTCCCTTCCGGGAGGGCCCAGGCGGTTAGAGTCAGGCTGGTCATCACGATCGCAAGAAGAGTCTTCATGAACGTCCTTTGTGTTTTCTTTTGATCAGCATACCATCACCGTAGGAAAAAAATCTATACCTACCTTTCACCGCGAGGTCGTAGAGCTCGAGGGTCTTCTCCCTTCCGATGAGGCTGCTCACCAGGATGATGAGTGAGGACTTCGGGAGGTGGAAGTTGGTCACGAGCGCGTCGATGGAGCGCACGGCCTTGCCGGGGTGGAGGAAAATTGAAGTGGCCTTGATGCTCCCCGGAGCGTCGAAGCGGATCCCTCCGTCCCAGCAACTCTCGAGAGTGCGAAGCGTGGTGGTTCCCACCGCCACCCGGTACTTCGCCGCTTGGATGGTGGTTAAGTTTTCTTGATCGATGGAGTAGAGCTCCTCGTGCATCTGGTGGTCGGTGATGTTCGATACCTTAATCGGCGCGAAGGTCCCCGCTCCCACGTGGAGCGTGACGGTGGCGAGCTCGTGGCCCTGGGCCCGGAGCCGTCCCAGCAGCTCCTCCGAGAAGTGCAGGCCCGCGGTCGGGGCCGCCACCGAGCCCTCCTCCTGCGCGAAGACGGTCTGGTAGGTCTTCTTATCCTGTTCGTCGGAGAGGCCATTTCTGATGTAGGGCGGGATGGGGATCTTCCCGATGGAGTCGAGAACTCGCAGGAGTTCTTCGTGGGTTCTGCTGATCCGCACACCGAAGGTCCCGTTCCCGGCGACGGTCTCGAGCGTCACCGAGAGGTCCCCGAAGACGAACTCGTCCCCGATCTTGCGCTTGCCGGAGGCCTTGATCAGGGCCGGGTAGACGCCGTCCTGATGGAAGAGAGAAAGAATGAAGACCTCGGCTTCCCCGCCGCTGGGCTTCTTGCCGATGAGCCGGCAGGGGAAGACCTTGGAGCGGTTGAAGACCAGGGTGGACTCCGGGGGCAGGAAGGCCCCGATCTCCGCGAAGGTCGAGTGGGTCACCTCGGCGGTTTCCTCGTCGTAGA
Source organism: Bdellovibrionales bacterium (assembly GCA_005791855.1). Classification (GTDB taxonomy): domain Bacteria; phylum Bdellovibrionota; class Bacteriovoracia; order Bacteriovoracales; family Bacteriovoracaceae; genus Peredibacter. Next base: position 6,930 of record SXUH01000265.1, on the reverse strand, counting down.
CCAGGAGCCGGGAAGAGTGCCGGTCGGGTACTGGCCTGTCAGCGATGAGCTCCGGCGGGAGCTCGAAATCATAACTGCTTAGCTCGAAATCGGTCATTTTTTTCATTCGCCCTTGTCTTGGGTGCCAATCTTTGTAAACTGAAAGGAGGAGAATCACAAGTGAACACAAAAATCCTCTTCGCCGCCTCCGCTCTCCTCGCCCTCAACGCCGGGGCCCAGACCACTTCCGCTTTGGAGGAGGCGATCATCCTCAACCAGGAACTCCAGTTCCTTGAGGAGTCGGCGAGCAACATCAGGCCGGGGGCGGCGGAGGTCAGCGACACCCCCCTTCCGCGGAGCCGGGCCATCAACGACGAGAGCCTCGAGCGCACCTACTTCACGGACGCTCCGGACACCGACACCGTTCGCACCCGGACGGCGGCGCCGAAGCGTCGGGGGTTCTAGCTAGGTGCCGAAGCCGAACTTCTTCGCGGCCGCGAGGTAGGCGGCGAGCACCTGGTCGACGACGGACTTCACGGCCTTGAAGCTCGGGTAGTCCTTGACCTGCTTCAGGAGGAACTCGAGGATGTTCCCGAGGATCTTGAGCACCGGCTCGAGGTTGAACCGCTTGATGACCAGGTCCAGGATCGACCGGGCTTCCTGCACGTCCTTGCCCTTGACGACGTAGAGTGGGTTTTTAATTTTCATATCCAAGCTCCCTGTTGACGGTGTCAGACATCGTCATGAATTGGCGTTGTAGGTCTTTGTACTCGCTCGACTTGTACTGGAACACGGACTTCCGCTGGGCCAGGGACTTCCCGAACTGGACCTTGTTGGTGAAGGCCTCGTGGACGGTGGCTTCGCCGAGGGTCTTCTTGATCTCCTCGAGGTCCTCCGCCGCCTGCTTCCTCCGCGTGTCGAAGAGGTTCGGGATGTAGCCCAGGTTCTTCGGAGTGCTGGTGATCTCCATCTCCGCGATGTCCTCCACCACCTGGAGGATCTTCCGGAGGCCCTGCTCGGAGAACCGATCCGGGACGAAGGGATAGAGCACGCCGTCGGTGGCGCAGAGGATGTTCACCACCAGGAGCCCCATGGTCGGCGGGCCGTCGATGATGACCACGTCGTAGAGCGACCGGAGGTCGAACTTCTCGATGAATCTTTTCAGGATGAGCTGCCTCGGGGCATTGATCCCGCTCACCGTGAGTTCGAAGCCGGAGAGCTCGGGGCCCGAGGGGAGGAGGTCGATGCCCTCCGCGCTCTTCACCAGGACGTCGCTCCAGAACGTCGACGTGTGGAGGGCCTTGAGCTCCTTCACCGAGTTCACCAGGAGGTGGTAGATGTTCCGCCGGTCCTGCCGGTCTTCGAAGTCGAAGAGCGAGGTGAAGTTCGACTGCGGGTCCATGTCGATGCACAAAACCTTCTTCCCCTGGTGGGCGTAGGCGTGGGCCAGGTTGAAGGCCATGGTGGTCTTCCCCACTCCACCCTTCTGGTTCATGAGGGCGATGAGCTTGCCCTTTCCGGTCGATGCGGGAGTGGCCTTGAAGAAGGAAAACATACTCAAATCTCCTTAGAGAATCGCCAACGGATTTAGTCAAAATGGGCTATCTCCTTAAATTTTGCACCCTCCCTGCGGCTTTGTAAACCAGCGAATCTATAGCAAAAAAAGCTTAAACTTGTGTAAACGGCTTTTATTCACACCTAAGTCTAAGGAATTTTGCGTTTTCTCCCGATAAATCAAAGAGATGGAATAAAAAGGGATGAAACCATGGTTGGTTTAAACTCACTCGGACTCTTACTCCTTGGGCTACTTGCGCTCTCCGCTTGCGTACCGCAGACGAAGCAAACAAAGTGCAGTTCCAACGAGGCCTTCAACACGACGACGAGGAGTTGCGTGCCGGTGCTCGCGAGTTCGAAGATCAACGTCGAAAGCTACGACCCCATCTACGCGCTCACCAAGTACAAGAGCGACACGAGCCTCGTCACGTTGAGCATCACGGTTTCGAATCCCTTCGGCCTCAACTACAAGGTGAAGTGGAAGCGGACCTTCGGCGGGGTCTCCGACTACCCGACCATGGGACCGGACCAGCTCGAGCTGAGCATCTCTCCGAACTACTACGGCACCATCCTGGGCCAGATCGGAACCCACCTCTTCACCGCCGTCATCACCGACATGAACGACACCATCGTCTACGACACCCACGCCTTCAACGTGAGCATCACCGCCGATCCACTGCCGATCATCGACTCGGCGACCATCGTGCCGGGGTCGTACACCGTGCTCGCCCCGCTGGCGAGCGACGCCACCGAGTTCTCCTTCAGCATCAAGAACAACGGCGCGAACCTCACCCTGGGCCTCGAGCCGCGGATCCAGTGGTCGGTGATCAAGAACGGGTCGATCCTCGCCGCACCCTTCTTCGAGACCGATATCTTCTCCGACATCAGCCAGTTCGGAGTCCACGCGGCCTACTACGGAACCGCGCTGGTGAAGCGCTTCGACCCGTCCCACGCCACCCTCGGCGTGGGGAACTACGTGATCCAGGCGCGGATGACGGATTCCACCGGGCTCCAGACCTGGGCGACCCAGCAGTGGAGCGTCACCGTGAAGCACCCGGACTTCGGGAAGGTCAGCACCGTTTCCTCTCCGGCCCCGGGAGTGGCGATCACCGCTCACAACAACATCAACTACACCCAGTTCCCGGCCGTGAGCTGGATCTTCGGCACTCCGGCTTCGCAGCCGGACTTCTGCGTGGAGCTCGCCAACCCGAGCGGGGCCTACGCCGCCGACGCCAAGGGCGTGCAGATCAAGTACTACCTCGACGGCGTCGGAACGGAGATCTGTACCAAGGAAACGAGCGACGTCACCACTCCGGAGACCGTGTGCTTGACCGATCCGGCGTTCACCTGCGCCGGCGGGGTTCCGTTCGATCCGACTCTCTTAGTTTTCACCAACACCCAGGCCTTCACCACCGAACCTCACAAGGTCACCGCACGCCTCTTCGACAAGGCCTCCGGGATCGAGTTCGATGCCGCGAACATGCAGTCCGGCGCCGGGTCCTACCCGGTCCAGTGGGCCGTGAACGTGAAGCCGGCGAACACAGCTCCCGTGCTTGGCTTCGGGACGACCCAACCGACCGGCTGCGTGACCGACACGACGTACGTGAAGAAAGATTGCGCCGTCACGCAAGGAACACCGTTCACCGTGAGCTTCACCGTCACGGATGAGTACGACGCCGCCGTGAACCCGGAGCACTTCCAGTGGACGGTGATCGCCAAGTACAACGGCACCGACATCGTGGGACAGTCCTGCACCCGCGCCTTTGGAGACACCACCCTCGACTACGGAACCCAGTGGACCTGTACCCTGTCCATCCCGCACTCCATCTCCACGGGCCCGCTCGATCCCTCGGTGGGGAACTACACCGTGGTGGCGGCCCTCGACGACGACGGCTCCGTGGTGGCTCCGGGGGCGGGCCTTGCGGCCACGAACCTCACCTGGAAGCTCAAGGTGACCGAGGCCAACACCTCCGGCATCGTCCTCGGCGCCCAGGCCTTCCTCAACACCGAATCCCACATCAAGCAAGGGGTGACCACCCTCGACCCGGCGAACCCGGCGAGCTACGCCACCGAGCTCCAGACCATCAACTTCAACCTGAAGGTCACGGACAACGAGTACGACAACTTCAAGTACCGCATCTCGCTTTGCACCACCAACACGGCCGCGTGTCCGACCTCCTCGGTGATCACCACCCCGGCCTACGTCGACTTCATCCGCTCGCTCCAGACCGTGCCGATGACCAATCCGGTGATCTTCAACGGGCTCCTCTACACGCTTCCGGAGAACCTCCTCCTCATGGTCACGCCGATCCAAGACGTCGCGACCACGGCCGCGGCGGTCCGGGAAGTGCACTTCAAGGTAGAAGTCGAAGACGCTCCGAGCGTGCCGCTCGCGGCTCCCGCCGACACGGACTTCAAGATCTTCAAGCTCTACGTTAGGAACTACAACCCGGCCCCGGTGATCAGCGGCGCCGGCGCGAGCCCGGCCGTGGGCTCGACCACCGAGGTCTACTCCGGCTACCCAATCACCATCGACCCGGGGACCGTGACCGACGCCTCCTCCGTCGGCTCGGGTGAGGAGACCATCACCTACCAGTGGTACGCGAAGACGGGCGCTGGAGCGTGGACGGCGATCACCGGCGCGACGGAGAGACTCCTCCGCTGGACTCCAGGGAACATCACCACCAGCATCGACCTGAAACTTTGCGCCGGCGACAGGCCCCTAGCGAACCCAGCAACCCTCCTGGGCGTTTGCTCCGGGACCTGGACCGTGACGCCGAAGAAGTACCTCACCGACCTCCTGGCCACCGGGCTCAACGAAGTGGATAAGGTCTCGGCGTCCTGGTACGACGAGTTCAACGCCACCGCGAACACCGAAGTCTTCTACAGCGCCTTCCTCGGCGACGACAAGCGAATCTACGTCGAGAAGACCGTGAAGAGCGCCGCCGGGACCATGGTCACCGCCAGCACGAGCTTCGACGCCCTCCCGACCATCGCCACCGGCGAGGTGACGAACATCTCGATCACCGGGACCCTGGATAGCCTCTACGTCGCCTACATCGCGAGCTCCCTCCCCGCTCCGACCATCATGACTCCGCAGGTGAGGCGCATCGACAAGAGCTTCACCGCCACGGAGAACAAGTCCGGGCTCTCGCACCCGGCACCCTTCGGCTACAACTACTCCCACTACATCCTGAGCGGGACCTGCATCATCTCCATGACCTGCTCGAAGACCGACGGGGACGGGATCGGCGGCTTCGCGACCATCACCTTCGCCAACCGTCTCGCCACGGGGGAGACCCTCACCATCAACAACACGACCTTCACCGCCGGACCGGCGCCGACGACCGCACCGCTCGCGATCTGCGACGCCAGCGCCTGCGCGGACGTGAACTCCATGGCGGCCAACGTCGCGGCGAAGATCAACTCGAGCGCCCTCGCCGACCTCCAGGGGATCCGCGCCTTCGCCAACGGGGCGAACGTCGAGCTCTACGGCCAGTACCACAACGACTACCAGGACTTCTCCACCCAGACCGTCCTCGCCGGAGGCCTCGGGAAGATCTTCATCTCCGGCGGCAACTGGTACCTCCCGTTCATCAATTCGTCCCTGGCGGGGGTCCAGCAGAACAACGTGACCGTGATCACCGGCCCGGTGGACCAGCACCTGAAGTCCTTCATCCCGACGGCGAGCAACGTGCTCCTCGAGATGGGGAAGACGGCCCAGTTCGACGCGCGCTTGAACAACGCTGGAACGGAGCTCGTGATCGCCCGGATCTCGGGAGAGCTCTCCGACGCCGGTGCCCTGTCCCTCTTCCGCTACGAACTCTCCGGAGGGGTCTACACCATCATCGCTCCGGTGGGAACCGCCCAGAACGAACTCCCGATCTTCGGCACCCACTCGTTCGAGTCGGTGAAGCTCGCCACCGATAACGACGCCAACGCCTACCTCTACGTCCTCGCCAAGGAGAAGACGGTCAACGGCGGCGAGTACCACATCGGCCGCTACAGCCCGCTGCTGGCGAGCGACGCGACCCCGGCGGAGGACTTCCTCTCCACCCGCCTGGTCACCACCGACAGCACCGACGACGTCATCAGCGACACCAAGCTCCTCCACCCGGAAATTATTTCCGTCCCGGGGTTCACCGAAGCCCGGATCTTCTTCCACTCCGTGGGCCTCGGGGCCACTCCGTACCCGCGGGTGGCGCGCTGGAAGTCGGATAACTCCGTGACCTGCGGAGGCTGCGACTCCCTCACCGCCGACGCCTACCAGCCGGGGGCCCAGCTCGGGATCTCCCAGGTCGGGAAGGACGTGGTCCTCGGGGCCGCCGGGGCCGTTCCGCTGCAGAACTCGCGGGACATCGTGGTCGCTCTCTTCAGCACCGACCTCGCGGCCGGCGGCCTCTACAAGCCGCAGCTCGGGATCATCAACATCCAGGCCGAAGCGATCCAGTCAACTACGGTGGATCCGACGGGCCTGTGGCGCCCGCCGTTTGTTAAGGATTAATTTTTCGGACGTGGTATGATGGAGGCATGCACCTCCGTCGTATCATGTTCGTCCTGCTCCTCGCGGTGGCTCCCGTAGCGGGTGCCTACGAGCTCATCACCATCCAGGCCGTCTCGACGAACAAGCAGACCTTCATCACCCGCCACGGGAAGCGCCAGGGCATCTCGCCGGGCATGACCGGCACCTTCACCGCCGAGGACTTCTCCGTGATCGCCAAGGCCCTCACCGTCACCGGGAACTTCACCCAGTGGCAGGTCACCAACCCCGCCGCCAACATCCCCTTCCAGAAGGGGTCGCTCGTGACCTACTACCCGGCCACGGAGTACATCTGGGCGCTCTCTCCCGAGGAGATCCGGCAGAAGTACATCAAGAGCCAGATCCTCGTCCCTCGCCGCTCCTGGGTGTTCAAGGGCGGCCTCACCCAGGGCCTCACCGAGTCCGTCTCCGACGCCCCGGTTTCCTTCCCGAAGCGCGGCGGCTTCCTCGGCGAGATCTACTACGAGAAGGACCTCTACCAGAACTTCGCCTTCGACGTGGGCCTGCGCTACGAACGGGAGACCATCAACTACGAAGGCGGCACCCTCGTGACCCTCCGGAACATCGCCATCGCCGACGCCATCTACTACTTCTCCGCCCTCCGCGACTACCTCTCCGGCGGCCGCGTCTACATCGCCGCGGGCCTCGGCTGGGGCCTCTCCAACACCTCCACCGTGGGCCTCTCCCAGAGCGGAACCGTGCGCCTCATCCCCGCGATCAAGCTGGGCCTCTCCCTCCCGTTCGACGACACCTGGGAGTTCCTGATGGACGGGGCGTTCGAGAGCTTGAACACCAACGAGGAGATGGAGGACGGGACCGTCCAGGGGACCACGCAGACGAACTTCAAGGTGGGGTTC
>SXUH01000264.1 GCA_005791855.1 Bdellovibrionales bacterium | reverse complement strand
TCTTCGCTTCCTGTTCGTAAAAGTTCTTGATCTGATGAGAAAAGCCATTGCCCTGGAACGCCATCTTGATCGGAGTGTTCTTGGTGAAGAGGGTCTCGCCTTCCTTCTTGAGGAGGACGGCCGCCACGATCTCGTTGTCGGTGGTCACCGAGTAGAGCTTCCACCCGGTCTTGACTTCTTTTTTGATGTTGTCGAGGGTCCAGGAGAAGTCCTGGACTTCGGTGAAGGCCTGGATGTCGAACTTCGAGAGGTTGACGATCTCCTCTTCCTTCTTGGCCTCTTTGAAAACTAAATCTTTACTCTCTTCCATTCGCTTCTTTTGATAATTGTCTTTTTTAGTTCAGCCCTATTGTAGCGGGAAAAAAATCAGTTTATCAAACATATTTTTTCACCGCCTCTCAGGCGTCGGGGATGAAGTTGAGGTTTTCCTCTCCGAAGGTCTCGACGCCGAGGGCGTGGAGCTCCTCGAAGAGACTCCGCTCCTCCTCCGTGCCGTAGGGGGCCTCGACGAAGGCGGTGAGGTCCTCCAGGTCCACGAGCTCCGGGCGCCGGTGGTTCTGGTAGAGCTTGAGGATTTCTGGAGAGTTCAGGAAGGCCCGGAGCTCCCGGATCTTCTCCGCCAGCGAGAGCCGCCGGAACCCCCCATTCTGTGACTGAAACCGGTACTCCTTGGGCGCCTCGACCTGGGGCCACGCCCGGACCCAGGAGAAGATCTTCTTGAAGAGTTTTTCGTCCTCGGCGGTGAGGCCTTCGATGGCCACCTGGGAGTTCTTGTCCCGCTGGAAGGCTTCGCACTCCCGCAGGGTCAGGGCCTCGAGGAGGTTCAGGGGCTTCCCTAGCACAAGGCTGGCCATAGATTCTAAAATTATCTTTTGGTAGGGTTCGAGCTCTCCGTGGAATGACAAATTTTTGACGATCTTGCCTTCCCACTGGATGCCGACCCACAGGACGACCTCGTCTCCGGGGAATCTCCGCATCCCCGGGAGGACCTCCGGGCTCTCGAAGCGGGGATTCTGCAGAAGCGTATTTGCCCGCTGAGATTTTATCAGAATCATGTATACTCCTATCTATGGCATTACCGGCGGATCTCAAAGGCAGCGTCGACTGGACCATCGTGGGTCCCCTGGGCCCGCGCGTGCCAGAGTTTCTTTTATCCTATTCCCGTCTCGGTGTCGATGGCGGAGCGGACTTTTGCGACGAGCTCGACCTCTGGGTAGGGGACTCGGACTCCTGCGCCGAGCTCCCCGCGTGCCGGCACCTCGTGCGCCACTCGCCAGAGAAAGACCTCTCCGACCTGGCCCTGGCCCTGGCCCTCTTCACCGAAGACGCCGCCTACCGGTTCCACCTCTGGGGGTTCCTCGGCGGAAGGAGAGACCACGAGCTCTTCAACCTGGGCGAGGTCCACCGCTTCCTTAAGGGGAAGGCCCGCGCCGAGGTCTCCATCTACGACGGCCGTGGAGAGCTGCGCTTCCGGTTCTTCGGGAGCGGAAGAAGGACCTTCACCCACCGCGGGACCTTCTCCCTCGGAACCCTCGAGGCGACTCCCGTGACCCTCGAGGGCCAGTGCCGCTACCACATCCCGGAGGGCACCGTCCTCTCGCCCCTCTCGAGCTTCGGCCTCTCCAACGCCGCGAGCGGAACCTTCGAGGTCCGGTGCCAGGGCCCGTGCTTCATTTATTTCACGGAGACGAAATGAGATCCCCCCTCCTCGATTCCCTGCGAGGCCTCGCCGTGGTCTGGATGGTCATCTTCCACACGGCCTACGATCTGCGCATGTTCAACTTCATCCAGTGGGACTTCGCAAACGGCTTCTGGTACGCCTTCCCCAGAGTCATCGCCTTCACCTTCCTCTTCTGTGTGGGAGCTTCCCTGAACTTCACCCACACCCCGAGGGTCAACTGGAGCGCTCTCGGTAAGAGGAGCCTGAAGCTCGGAACTTGCGCTGCGGTAGTGAGCATCTCGACTTATTTTATTTTCCCCCTCCAGTGGATCTACTTTGGCACACTCCATTGTATTTTTGCGGGCTCGATCCTCGGGGCCCTGGTGGTGAACCACAGGAAATTGGCCGCGGGCCTTCTGGCCGTCATCCTGGTCCTTCAGTACGTCCTGGGTTACGACATCAAGTGGGTCTCGAGCTACATCCAAAAATACTCGATGGATTTTATTCCCATTTACCCGTGGTTCTGGGCCATTTTACTAGGGATCCTCGTGGGCCCATATCTGACAAAAGTGAGTGGGAGCTGGGCGAAGAGCCGGCCCCTGCATTTCCTGGGCAAAAACTCGCTCAAGATCTACATCCTGCACCAGCCGATCATCTACGCCGTGATCTGGGTGATTAGTTCGCTGGTCTAACGTGACTTTTGCCCTCCGGCGTGCGAAATTAAAGCCCTCATGAACACCTTCATAAACTATTACAGAAAAGTTGAGCTTTTCTTCGGAAGCCTCAAGTTCGCTGTCGTGATCATCGCCCTCTTCGCCGTGTGCCTGGCCTACGGAACGTTCATGGAATCCTACCACGGAACGGAGTACGCGAACCGGCTGATCTACAAGTCCTTCCCCTTCATGGCGATCCAGTTCGGGATGTTCCTCTCCATCCTCTTCGCGGCCCTCATCCGCCTGCCGCCGAAGAAGCACCTCTACGGGTTCTACACCATCCACGCGGGCCTGATCATCATCTTCCTCGGCTCCTACATCACCTACCAGTCCGGGATCGACGGGACCATCACCCTCACGCCGAACCTTCCGGTCCGGCAGATCCAGCTCTCCGACGACGAGCTCAAGATCCAGTTCCCGGGCAGGGGCAAGGAAGTCACCGTGGACCTGCCCTTCGTGCCGGGGGAGAAGGAGCTGGGCTACGAGTACGAAGGCATCACCTTGAAGCGCTTCCTCCCGTTCGCGGAGGACAGGCTCGAGTGGATCCCCACGAAGATCGAGGGCGCGCTCCAGAGCTCCTCGGTGTACAGGCTTAAGAACGAGAACTTCGGAGAGACCATCACCCTCTCCCTCCACCCACTCTCGGACTTCAGCAACACCCAGCAGCTCGGCCCCCTGAGTGTGCACTACATGCCGGCCGCCATCGCCGAGTGCTTCGGGCAGAAGAGCGCGGACGGCCTGCTCATCTGGAACGGCGAGACCAGCGCGTGCTTCGCGCCGACGGAGAAGGACCTCCTCCGGTCCGTCGGGACCGGGGGGAAGAAGATCGTGCAGACGGTGTGGGGCGGAGTGAAGATCGCCTTCATGCCGGACATGTCCCCCCTCCCCCTCGACGCGAAGCTCGAGCTGGATGAGAACTCGCCCTACCGGGTCTTCAGTAAGAAGCTCTTCGAAGGCAAGCCCCACCTCTTCGTCTTCGGCGAGAGCACGGCCTTCTTCGACAAGAACACCGGAGAGTGGGGGACGCACAGGTTCGACGACGGGAAGGAGGTCCCCCTTCCCTGGATGGGCTTCAAGGTCCGGCTCCTCGAGCACCGCCAGGACGCCTACCCCACCATGCGCCCGCGCTACGTGAAACCGGTCCAGGAGAACGGCCAGACCATCGTGGGCGACATGAAGGCCATCGAGGTCTCCGTGGGCGGCGAGACCTTCTGGGTGAAGTCCAATGACCCGGTGGCCTTCACCAAGGACGGCGAGCGGATCACCTTCGACCTCTCGAAGAAGATGCTCACCCTCCCCTACGAGTTCGTCCTCGACCGCTTCAAGATGGACAACGACCCGGGGACCACCAACCCGGCGAGCTTCGAGAGCTTCGTGACCCTCTTCAAGGGGAACCAGGGCTCGAGCAAGCACCACATCTACATGAACAATCCGCTCAAGCACGAGAGCTTCACCTTCTACCAGGCGTCCTACTTCCAGACCCAGGAAGGACCGCTGGGAAGTGTCTTGAGCGTGAACTTCGACCCGGGGCGGTTCTGGAAGTACCTCGGGTCGCTGCTTCTCGTCCTCGGTTCGATCTGGCACTACCGGCTGCGCAGTAAGAACCTTAAAAAACCAGGAGAATCCCGTGCCTAAGTTCCTTACTCTCTTCCTGCTCCTCGTTCTGTCTCTAGGTGCCTCCGCGCAGATGCAGTTCTGCTCGGACGATCTCGAGAGTTACCCGGTCTTGGCCGGCGGGCGCGAGAAGCCCCTCTACGTCCTGGCGAGCGAATCCGTCCGCTTCATGACCGGGGAGAACAAGGTGGGCGACCTCTCCGCGACGGTGGCCTTCTGCAAGCTCTCGCTCAAGGCCTTCGGCATGCCCACCGAGATCCCGGTCAACATCAAGGTGGAGCACGTCGAGGTGCGGAAGCTCCTCGGCATGAAGGACGACGAGACCGCCAGACCCGTGGCCGACCTCCTCTCCCAGGGCCCCCGGATCGAGGAGGAGCTCTCCACCCTCAAGGAAAATAACTCCTACAAGAAAGAGCTCACCAAGGTGCGGTCGCGGCTGGCCACCTACCAGGCCATCACCGAGGCCCGGGCCTGGGTCGCTCCCGTCGCCAAAGACAACAAGATCGAATTCATCCCGCTGGCCGAGTTCCTGACCGAGGCCCGGGTCATGGAGGCCCGGGGCAAGGGAAGCAATCCGGTGGAGTTCCTCTTCAACCAGTCCAAGGAAGACTACCTCCGGCTCAAGGGTTCGGGCTACCTCCTGGAGCTCAAGTACTTCAAGTGGAACCTCTTCCTCTGGGCCATGCTCGCGTCCCTCCTCGCCATCTTCCTCTTCGTGGCCATGAAGAACAAGATCCCCGGCACGGTCCTCACGGCACTCTCCATCGCTCTCCAGATCTGGGCCATGACCATGCGAGTGCTGATCTCCGGCCGGGCCCCCGTGACCAACATGTACGAGACGGTGATGTTCTCGGGCTTCGGGGCCCTCATCATCAGTTGCGTCATCACTCTTTATAGAAAAGAGATCGCGTTCGTGATCGCGGGCCTGTGCTTCAACATCCTGGCGCTCATGATGATGAAGTTCGCCAACGGCATGCTCGACCCGGGCATCTCTCCACTGGTTCCGGTCTTGCGGGATAACTTCTGGCTCTCGACCCACGTGACCACGGTGATCCTCTCCTACGCGGCCCTTGCCCTGTCCTGGATCATCTCCAACTCCCTCCTCCTCCGTTCGAGGTTCGGGACCGTGAGCTCCGTCGAGTACCGCTACCAGGTGGACCTCATCTACACCTGCATCAAGTTCGGAGTGGTTCTCCTCGCGGCCGGGGTGATCCTCGGCGGAGTGTGGGCCGACTATTCCTGGGGCCGCTTCTGGGGCTGGGATCC
>SXUH01000263.1 GCA_005791855.1 Bdellovibrionales bacterium | reverse complement strand
GCAAAGAGAAGTCATTATATCTCAAACAACATGCTGAAAACCCTATCCACTGGTACTCGTATGGCGAGCAACCCCTCAAAAAGGCTAAGGAACTAAACAAACTTATTTTCCTTTCGATTGGCTACTCTTCTTGTCACTGGTGCCATGTCATGGCCCATGAGTCTTTTGAAGACCAAACAACGGCTGTTTACTTGAATGAAAATTTTATATCTATAAAAGTAGATCGCGAGGAATTCCCGGATCTAGACCATTACTACCAGACCGCCTGCTCGATCATGACCGGCCGGGGCGGCTGGCCCTTAACGGTGATTCTGACCCCGGAGGGTAAGCCTTTCTTCGCCGGGACCTACTTCCCGAAGGTTGCCCGGAAGGACTCCCCGTCCTTTATGGACGTCCTAAAACAGATCAACCAAGCCTTCAAAACCGAGCCCCAGGCCATCAATGACAGTGCCAATAAGCTCCTGGAAGAAATCAATAAGCCCATTGAGATCGAGAAGAAGATCGAGTTCGGCGGGCACTTCCCTGCCCCGTCCGCCATCATGAACGCCCTCAAGGGGTACGCGGACTCCGCCAACGGGGGGTACGGGAAGGCGCCGAAGTTCCCGCACTTCTCTTTCTACGAGTGGGGCTGCGAACAGATCCTGGAAGGGATGATCCCGAAGGAGCAGGGCCAGCACCTGGTGGAGACGATCGAGCGGATGATGATGGGAGGGTTGTTCGACCACGCAAAGGGGGGGATGCATCGCTACTCCACCGATGACAAGTTCCTCGTGCCACACTTCGAGAAGATGCTCTACGACCAGGCGGGCCTCCTCAAGGTCCTCTCCAAGGTCTGCCAGTTCTACCCGTCCCCCCTGATGTTCGACGGGATCCTCCAGACCATCGACTACCTCCGGACGGAGATGATCTCCGACGAAGGGTACTTCTTCAGCTCCCAGGACGCGGACTCCGAAGGGACCGAAGGGCTCTACTTCACCTATTCCAAGGAGGAGTTCGAGGCGAGCTTCGAATCGGCGCCGCCGGAGCAGAAGATCAAGCTCGACCAGTACCTCGGCATCTTCAACATCACCGAGAAGGGGAACTTCGAGCACGGGCTCAACGTCCTTTCCCTGAACCCGGCCCTGAAGCAGCAGTACTACACCCAGGACGGGTGGCAGGAGATCCGGGAGATCCGGGGACGGCTCCTCGAGCAGCGGAAGATGCGGATGCCGCCGGCGACCGACCGGAAGGGGATCTCGGGCTGGAACTACATGGTCCTCTCCGCGCTCGCGGACGTGGTCCAGTACTGCCCGATCGACGTGATCCAGAACGAAGCGCTGGGCCTCATCCAGCAGACCGTCGAAGGGTGCATCAAGGAATTCATCCTGACCGATACCGACAGCGGGAGACACGTCCTCCGGCATACGAACACGCTCGACGATCAGCCCCTGTACTTCGAAGACTACGTGAGCTTCAGTGAAGCGCAGCTTCGCCTCTTCGAGGTCACCGGGAACGAGACCTTCAAGAAGAACGCTCTCGATGCCATCGATTTCACTCTGAAGAATTTCCTGAAGGACGGGGTCTTCCATACCACCGCGCTGACGAAGAAATCCTCCGGGATCTTCAACCTCCCGGCGCCACTGTTTGACCAGTCCTACCGATCCTCCGCGATGACCTTCGTCCACCTGCTCTCCCGGTGCAGCGTGCTTAACCCGGAGCTCGCACCGGAGGTCGTCCTCGGGGACAAGTACGCACAGCTCCCGCAGTTCATCCTCACCAATCCCATCGGCCACGGGGAAGGGCTCCGGGCCATGACCTATCCGCAGGCCATCTTCCGGAAGATCGAGGTGCCGGTCGGCTGGCTCCAGAGGCCGGAGTTCATCGAGATGCGAAGCCACTTCTTCTCTCGTTTCGTGATGGACTACCACACGCGGACCGACGAGAGCTACCAGATCTGCACGAGGAACTCCTGCGAGGTGCAGGGGACGGGCCTCGAGAAGTTCCAGGAGCTCTTCAAGATGAAAGACAAGACTGAAAATGCTTGAGGGCCTGAGGATCATCGACCTCACCCACCGGCTCCCCGGGCCGCTCGCGGGGAAGATCCTGGCCGACCTCGGCGCCGAGGTCATCAAGGTGGAAGATGAGAAGCACAAGGATCCGTTTCTCTCGGGGATGTTCTCGGACTTCGACAAGAGCTTCGAGAGTTTGTACGGGGAACTCAACCGACGGAAACGGGTCCTGCGGTTTGACTTCAAAGCTGCCGATGCGAGAGCTCGGATCCATGCGCTCGTGAAGAGTGCGGACGGGGTTCTCCTTTCACTCTCACCGAAGCTCAAGGGCTCTCTCGGGCTCTCGGCAGAAGAGCTCAAGGGCGTCGGACCGATCGCGGTGGTGGAGCTCGAAGCATCCTCGACACACAACAAGGCCATGCACGACCTCAACGCCCTTGCCATCAGTGGTTTCCTCTCGCTCCACGTGGCCCATGAAGAGGGCCAGATCGTCGCCCCCCCATTCCTGCCGGTGGCCGGGATCGCCTTCGGGCAGCAGGTTGCAACTCAGATGCTCGCAAACATCATCCATGCAAAAAAAAATAATACTTTTGTTAACACCGTAAGTTATTTGCATGACACGGCGGAGTTGATTCTTTCACCCTTCTGGTCCGAGGATCTCAGGTCCCAGAAGAAAACCAAGTTTTTGCACAATGGGGCGTATCCCTGCTATTCACTTTACCGCACTTTAGATGGGCAATATGTAGCCGTGGCGGCGGTCGAAGATAAGTTCTGGACCGACTTGATAGCGACCTTCGGCATCGGTCTTCCCCTCGAGAGGAGGTTCGAGACCAAGGAAGACGCCTTCGAGACGGTTGCTAACGTGTTTGCCAAACTGCATGCAGACGAGATAGAAAGTAAAGCTAGGGACAAAGAACTTTGTATATCAATAGTCAGAAAAATCAGCTGACCTAAAATTTGGAGAAAGTTATGAAACGAGTCATCGGCTTCCACTATACCCTCACTGATAAGTCCGGCACCGTTCTGGATTCATCTATCGGTGACGAGCCTCTCTTCTTCCTTGAAGGCAGCCAGCAGATCATCCCAGGACTCGAGAAGGTTCTCGGTCTCATGAACCCCGGGGACAAGAGGAAGATCGAAGTTAAGGCGAACGATGCGTACGGCGAAATCAATCCCGACCTCGTGGTAAAAGTGAAGAAGACGCAGTTCCCGCCGGACGCTGAGCTCCAGGTCGGAGACCAGTTCCAGGTGAATAACGACCACCACTCACCGGTGTTCACGATCATGAACGTCGACACGGACGAAGTCACCGTAGACGGGAACCACCCGATGGCCGGGAAAGACCTCTTCTTCGACGTGGAGATCGTCGGGATCCGTCCGGCCACCGCGGAAGAAATGTCTCACGGGCACGCGCACGGAGCTCACGGCCAGGGCCATCACTAAGAGAGTTTTAAAGTCCCTTCTGCTTCGGTGACGAGGCGGAAGGGTTCATCCTTGACCAGAAGAAAGCCGTCCAGATCCACGTACTCGACCATCCCCCCGAAGAGCATCCCGTAGGAAATTCCAATTGAAGTTTCGATCATGCAGCCGATCATCGCGGCCAGGTTGTGCTTCTTCCCTTCGAGGATCAAGTCCCGTGCCTTGAGGAGGGATCCGGTCTTCATGAGCTTGACGTTGATGGCGTGGAACTGCTCGGAGAGCTCTCCGAAGTCTCCAGCGTCTTCGATCGACTCGTCGGCGAGGAGTCGGTACGGAGTTCTCTTCTTGAGCTCTTTGTACTCGGCGACCATGGAGGACGGGAACGGTTGCTCGATGAGTTCGATGTTCATACCGCGGAGGGTTTCCTGGAAGCGCAGGAACTCGTCGAGGTCTCTCCAGCCTTCGTTGGCGTCCACCCGCAGCTTCACTTGGGTGTGCTTCCCGATCTCCGTGAGCATGTCCCGGGCCACCTCCGCGTCGACCTTGATCTTCAAGGAATCGAAGCGCTTCAGGGGCTCCAGGTAGGCCTCGATCTCGTTGACCGGGAGGATGGGCATGGAGAACGATGTCTTGAGTGGCCTCGGCGCGGGAAGCGAGAGGTAGTCGGCGAGTGACTTCTTGGCCCGGCGGGCGAAGAAGCTTAGGAACGCTGACTCCAGCCCGAACCGTAGGGAATGGAAGAGGGGGACCGCTTCCAGGGAAGTCGTTAGGGCCGCCTCGGAGTCGATGCTATTGAGATCCGTGGAGGAGCTCCAGGCCTCGAACTGCGCGGAGATCTTCTCCGCGCTTTCACCGTAGCGGATGTTTGGCGCGATCTCCGAGAGGAATTCCCTGCCTGGGGTTTCGAGGTGGACGATGAAGTTTTCCTTGAACGTCGTCTGGTTCCTGGAGAGCTTCCAGTTGACCTTCAGGTCCAGGTGCCTCTTCTCAAGCCAGATCCTCATAGCTCTCGGACTTTGTAGAAGAGTCCAGAGCGCTCGAAGTCCGCCGGAGAATTCCCCCACTTGCCGTCGGGGACGTTGCCGTTGAAGTACTTCTCCCAGGCAGACCTGTTGACGTTGTAGTGCATGCGCTTGATCGGGAAAGTGACCCGCAGGAATCCGGAGAGGAGTTTCGCGATGAACTCCGAGCAGTAGAACTTTTCATTCCCGCTTCGGTCGACGTTGTCCCAGAGGAATTCGGGGTCGTAGGGCTTGTTTAGGAAGACTCCACGGAAGACGGCCATGAGGGGAGACTTCTGCTGGCCGAGGAACTCGGTCATGTTTGGATTCTTTAGCCGCAGGACGAGCATCCGCTGGTTCCTCTGGGTCTTCTGTGCGAACTCTTCGAGCGGAGTGAGCTTCACGGTCCCGAAGGCTTCGCCGACGAGGATCCGTGGGTGGACCTCCAGGACTAGGCCCATGTGGGAATAGATGGTCCGTTCTTCGGCTTCGATCAGGCTGCAGGTCCAGCAGTCGAGGGGCTGGAGGATGATGTCACCAACCTTCAGGTCAGGCGAGGCTATGGCCGTAACCGAGGCGAAGACTGAGAGAAGAATGGTGCTGAGAAGCTTCACTATTTTGCCCACTTTTAAAGCCAACATCTTAGCTTTCGAATGGTGAGTTGCCTACTTCAAACTAGCACCTTAAGTGCTTGTTTTTACTATGGTTTAAGGGCGCTGCGAGACTCACCTACCTCGGAAAAGTCTGCAACCTGTGGGTTATTTCTGAGCTAAGTTATAATAAATAAAAGCTTTTTTAAGAGAGAACCTATGAATCGCAAGATGATTTTTTTGAACCTCCTCATAAGTTTGCAGCTAACCATCGGGTCCGTGGCCCCGGCCTACGCGCAGGCGAACTCTTGTCCGGCGGGGCTGGTGTACGACTCGAGTCTGAACCGCTGCCTCACCTCCGAACAGACGGCGAAGATCATGAACGCGACGTCGTCCTGTCCGGCCGGGGACGTGAAGTGCTACCGGGACAACGCGGAAGCGGCGTTGAAGGAGAAGGAAGATAAGGGAGAGGTGAAGGCGCAGTTGAAGGATAAGGGTGGCATGCCGATGAAGGCCGCTGCGGTGGCTTTGCCCCTACTCCTCGCGGTGGGGGGGATGAAAGGTAAGAAATGCGCCTCGGCTTCCTTCATGGCGATGGTGGGCGGCGGAACAGCTCTCTTCGTCGGCGATCTCCTTTCCACAAGACAGCACAAGAAGCGGTTAAAGGACATCGAGAAGGAATGGAACAGCATTATAAAACCTGGATCTGACAAGGAAACCAACGGAGA
The DNA here is from genome assembly GCA_005791855.1 of Bdellovibrionales bacterium. Lineage (GTDB taxonomy): Bacteria > Bdellovibrionota > Bacteriovoracia > Bacteriovoracales > Bacteriovoracaceae > Peredibacter. The sequence goes on along the minus strand of SXUH01000263.1, from coordinate 2,215 downwards.
TAATAAGCGGGCGAATGCTACTGAGGCTCAGAGCCAAGCCTTTGAGATGCTCGCGCGGAGCGAAGACTCGTTGGCGGCAGCGGCTAAGATGAAATCATTGTTCTTCGGTGTCTCCATGGCGGCTTTCGCTGCGGCGGCGGTGCTTGCCTCCCTCGAGATGTTTCCTTCGGGCGGGATGATTTGTAAAAGTGCAGATACTAATCAGACCTTAAACCAGATGCAGGATAGCCCGATTCAGAATTTTAACCAGCCTGGCCAGCTCAACGTAGGCCCGAGCACTGGCTTCATACCAACGAAGTACCACCAGTCTGGTCTAAACAATCTCGCAGCAGCCGAGGACCTGGCTTCCTATCTCATCATCAAGCATTCGCTGGAAAATCCGAGCTCCTCTTACTCATCTCCTTCGATCACTGACTTTGAGAACGTTTCTTCGATTCTAAAGAAGGCCAAGATCGATGAAGACAAAGACCTCTTGTCGCTCCTAAAGGGTTTCGCGTCCAAGGCTTTTCAAGAATTGAATCCAATCCCGGAAGCTCACGCAGTACCTGGGATCTCGCAACTCATGACCCACTCCACGACACGGATCGTCCTCGGTGGGATCCTGGCCGGGTGGTCTTACACCATGTATGCCCATGCGAAGAAACAGGCAAAGATCTCCACCGAAAGAGCAGAGCTACTCCGGAAGATGCGAGATGAGTTCAACCAAGCTTCGGGGTCAATCAACTCCTGTACTTCGAATGAGAGAAGTAACCCGGCGAATCCGACGTGCTATTGCTACACCTCCGAAGGTCAGCGGAATCCTGCCCGGACGAATTCTCAGGTTTGTACGGCTCTGTTCAGGGGCAGAAACCTTACTGGAAAAGTCACAGATACCGCGGCTAATGGAGCTCCGAAGGGTTGTGTGAGTTCTGCCGGCCAGTTTGATGAGAAGTGCACCTGTAAGGCGAGCAATAGTTGTCTGAAGGCAACTTCCACGAACATGCAGGGGTTCAATCCAGGATCGTTTTCGATGCTGAACGGAGCCCTCTCGCCGGTCGACAAGATCGGTGACGGAACGGCGGGCTCGGCGAACGTATCCGGGGACGCTTCAGTCAACACCGCCCTGAGGCTCCTCGACGCTCAGAAGAAGCTTGAGAACGAGAAGAAATTCGCAAAGATTAAAGCTGGCCGAGGCAAGCTAGAAAGCCAGATCGAAGGTGCGCTGATGGCCAACGGAGCCGGGACGTCTCCAAATTTCCTAGGAGACAGTGCTCCCCTGCCGTCCTCACCGGCCCAGGCCGCGTCGCTGCTTGAGAAGGAGATTTCCGCTTCGGAGACCGCTCGGACGAACGTCGGAAGCGGCGAGGGCCAGTCGATCTCCGGCTCGACGGCCGCCGCTCCGGAGCAGCTCGAGTTCGGCTTGACCAATGACCAGCTCGCCGAGCAGGAGACGCAAATCGCTCAAGTGATGCAAGAAAACCTTGATTATGGTACGAATGACATCAATAATGGATCAGGAGTGAGCATCTTTGAACTTGTGAGTAACCGGTACCAGCGCAGCGGAATGAAGCGACTCTTCGATAAGGACGGGAAGGTCATTCCGGAGAAGCCCGCGGCCACTGAGATTAGCGATAAATGAACGTAGATCTTATTTTCGGAAAGACTAGAGAGCACCTCGTCCAGCTCGAGGGAACCGCCTACTGGATCCACAAGCAGATCCTGACCGACTTCCTGCGCCTGCAGAAAGACGCCGCGGAGGCCGGGTTCAACCTCCAGATCGTTAGCGCCTTCAGAGACTACGATCGACAGCAGCGGATCTGGAACGCGAAGGCCTCCGGCGAGAGGCCCCTCCTAGACAGCAATGCCCAGGTCCTTGATTACGCCTCCCTCTCCCCGACGCAGATCGCGTTTGCCATTCTTCGCTGGTCCGCCATCCCCGGGTGCTCGAGGCACCACTGGGGTACGGACATCGATGTCTACGATGCAAATAAGCAGAGCGCTGATTCGGTGAAACTCCTGCCCTCCGAGTGCTACGGCGAGGGGCCCGCGGCCGGGCTCCATAGCTGGTTGGATGAGAAGATCGCGACGATGTCCGCGTATAACTTCTATCGACCCTATGCCACGGACCGCGGAGGGATCTCTCCGGAACGGTGGCACCTCAGTTACTACCCTCTCGCGAGGAGGATCCTAGAATTCTACACCTTCTCCCTGTTCAAGAAGAATCTCGAAGAAGGCG
>SXUH01000262.1 GCA_005791855.1 Bdellovibrionales bacterium | reverse complement strand
TCCGGCACCGGCTGGCCCAGCTTCTGGGACGTCCTCGCCTCCGACCGCGTGACCCTGAAGGACGACCACGCCTACGGCATGCACCGGATAGAAGTGCTCTGCTCGAACTGCGGCTCGCACCTGGGCCACGTGTTCAACGATGGCCCGGCCCCCACCGGACAAAGATTTTGCATCAACTCCATCTCCCTTGATTTTGTGCCGGCGGGTGGTCCAGAATAGGGGGATGACGTATCCCTTCGTTTCCACCAGTAACCATTTTAAGATCGAAGTCCGGACGGACTTCGACTTCGACCAGTCGAACCCGCTCCAGTACAACTACCTCTTCCGCTACACCATCCGCATCACCAACACCGGGAAGCTCCCCGCGCAGCTGGTCTCGCGGAAGTGGAACATCAAGGACGCCAAGGGGAACATCAAGTACGTCGAGGGCCCCGGGGTCATCGGCCAGACGCCGTACTTCGACCCGGGCGAGGCCTTCGAGTACCAGAGCTTCTGCCCGCTGCCGACGCTGCGGGGGGAGATGTGGGGTTACTTCAACATGGTGGACGACAGCGGCCAGAGCTTCAAGATCGACACTCCGGTCTTCCGGTTCCACGTGCCCGAGGACTTCATCGACACCTACTGAAGGAGCTTCTCGAAGTTCCTCCGGAGCGTCTCGAGCGCGGCCTCGAGGTCCCGCCGCATCTCTTCTTTGGTGATGTCCCGGAAGTTCCCCTTGCTCGCGAGGTCGTGCATGATCCGCAGGCGCTCGAGCATGTTCAGGATGTCGTGGGTGACCTGCCTATCGGCCATCGGCCACCAGCCGGAACTTGTGCTGGATCGGCCCGAAGGTGAGCTCGATCAGGTCGTCGGGGCCGAGGGGCCCCACGCCCCGGGGGGTACCGGTGAAGACGAGGTCCCCGTCGCAGATCGGGAAGTGCTCGTCGATGTAGTGGATGATCTCGTCGGGCTTCAGGATGGCCTCCGCCATCCTGCTCGACTGCCGGAGTTCCCCGTTCACGCGGAGGGAGAAGGGCGTCTCTTCCCAGTTTCCGTCGAAGTCGCGGATGGCCTTCATCGGCGTGACGATGGCGGAGTTCCGGAACGTCTTCGAGATCTCCCAGGGGTGGCCCGCGGCCTTGAGCTTCTTCTGGAGATCCCGCAGGGTGAGGTCGAGGCCCAGGCCGAGGCCGATGATGTTCTTCTTGTAGAGCTTGAAGACGATCTCGCACTCGTGGTGGATGAGGCCCCGGTCCCAGGGCAGGGAAACCCGACCATTGTCCTTCACTTCGACGACCGAGCTCTGGGGTTTGATGAAGAGCACCGGCTTCTCCGGAGCCGTTTCCCTCATCTCCGCTACGTGGTCAGCGTAGTTTTTTCCTAAACAGATGATTTTATCCATGACAAAAAAATATATACATTTAGAATTATTGGCAAATTAAAAAAAGTTAATCCAAGGGACCGTATGCTTAACTTGAAATATTGGAGACAGGATGCGCTTTCATCGCTGGTGGTATTTCTCGTGGCCCTCCCGCTGTGCCTGGGGATCGCCCTCGCTTCGAACGCGCCCCTGGCCTCCGGGCTCCTCGCGGGGATGGTCGGCGGAATCGTCGTCGGCTTCATCAGCGGATCGAACGTCAGCGTCTCCGGCCCCGCCGCGGGCCTCACGGTCATCGTCGCGCGGTCCATCGCGGACCTCGGGAGCTTCGAAGCCTTCACCTTGTGCGTCTTCGTCTCCGGGATCCTGCAGATCATCTTCGCCGCCGTCCGTGGCGGCGTGATCGGGAACTACTTCCCGACGTCGGTGATCAAGGGAATGCTCGCGGCGATCGGCCTCATCCTCATCCTGAAGCAGTTCCCCCACGCGGTCGGGTACGACGCGGACTTCATGGGCGACGAGGCCTTCAGCCAGGCCGACGGGCAGAACACGTTCAGCGAGATCGAGATCGCCCTGCGCTCCGTGCACTACGGATCGATCTTCGTGGCCCTCGTCTCCCTCGCCATCATGCTCGGCTGGGACACGGCCCTCGTGCGGAGGCGGAGGTACCTGAGCCTCGTCCCCGGCGCCCTCATCGCCGTCGTCGCCTCCATCATCTTGAACGAGGTCTTCAAGGGCTTCTTCCCCTTCTGGACCATCGAGGAGAAGCACCTGGTGCAGATTCCGTTCGACGACGGGTTCCGGGACTTCTTCGCGGGCCTCAGCCTCCCGGACTGGAGCCACCTGGGGAACTTCAAGATCTATACCACGGCCCTCACCATCGCCCTGGTGGGATCCCTCGAGAGTCTCCTCTCCATCGACGCCGCCGATAAGATCGACCAGGACGCCCGAGTCACGCCGAAGAACCGGGAGCTCCTCGCCCAGGGCTGCGGGAACGCCCTCTCCGGCTTCATCGGCGGCCTCCCGCTGACCGCGGTGATCGTCCGGACCTCGGCCAACGCCAGCGCCGGCGGCCGGACCAAGCTCTCCGCCATCCTCCACGGCGTCTGGCTCCTCCTCTGCGTGGTGACGATCCCGCACGTCCTGAACCTCATCCCGCTGTCGTGCCTCGCGGCCGTCCTCATCCTCGTGGGCTACAAGCTCACCAGGCCCGCGCTGATCCGGCAGATGTACGCGAAGGGCTGGAACCAGTTCATCCCCTTCGTCACCACCGTCGTCGCCATCCTCTTCACCGACCTCCTCACCGGGATCTTCATCGGCATGCTCGTCGGCTTCTACTACGTGATCAAGTCGAACATGCACAAGGCGATCGTCATGGTGAACGACGAAAAGAACTACCTCATCCGCTTCCACAAGGACGTCTCCTTCATGCAGAAGCGGAGCATGCTCGAGCTCCTCGACGCCATCCCCGACGGGGCCTACCTCGTCATCGACGGGTCCACCGGGGTGTTCATCGACGACGACATCAACGAGATCATCGTCGACTTCCTGAAGCGCGCCCCGAGCCGGGAGATCACCGTCGAACTCATGAAATCATCCCTTTCCCTAAGCCCACTATTCAAGGAAGTCGCACATGGATAAGATCGAGAGACTGCTGCTAGAGAACAAGGCCTGGGCCCAGAGTAAGGTCGACGGGGACCCGGAGTTCTTCAAGAAGATGGCCGTGGACCAGAAGCCCGAGTACCTGTGGATCGGCTGCTCCGACTCCCGCGTGCACCCGGCGGAGATCACCAACTCCGACCCCGGGGTGATGTTCGTCCACCGGAACATCGCCAACCTCGTGGTCCACACGGACATGAACTTCCTGAGCGTGCTCCAGTACGCGGTGAACGTGCTGAAGGTGAGGCACATCATCGTCTGCGGCCACTACAACTGCGGCGGCGTGAAGGCAGCCCTCTCCACCCAGAGCCTCGGGATGATCAACAACTGGGTGCGGAACATCAAGGACGCCTACTTCACCCACAAGGCCGAGGTCGAGCAGATCTCGGATCCGGTGCTGAAGCTCAACCGGATGGTCGAGCTCAACGTGATCGAGCAGGTGAAGAACCTGGCTCACACCTCCATCGTCCAGAAGTCCTGGAACGATGAGACGATCCCCTTCGTCCACGGGTGGGTGTACGACCTGAACAACGGCCGGCTCAAGCCGCTGATCACCATCCAGCCGGGGAGCGAGATCGATTCGGCCTACCGGTACGATTTCAAGTCATAAGGGATTGAATTTTTTGAGGGGCTAGCCCCTCGGTTAAGCGGGTTTTAAGCTATTTAAAACTAAACATACCCCTTCCCTTAACCGATAAGCTTTCTATGAAACCATCGGTCCGGCTCCTCATCCACCTCCTCCTGCTGTTTAGCTTTTCCTGTACTCACTTCAGAGGACGGGATGCGCGGTGGTCTTCCGATGATGCTCCGAGGATCCCCGCCTCCGACGGGGCCAACCCACGATGCACCCGGGAGATAAGAGAGTTCCTCGCGGGCACCGAAGACGCCGAACCGACTTGGCTCTACGGGAATCTCCTGAAGCGGAGCCCGTACTTCGGAGGGAACTTCGTGGCCGATGACCTGACGGCGAAGAAGCTCCAGGGCATCATGAACCAGCTCGCCGGAGACCGCATCTTCGCCGAGATGGACGTGCGCGCGAAGCTCGCGGTCCTCCGGAACTTTCCCCTGGGGGACATCGTCGTGGCCCCGGGCCACCGGCAGCTCCGGAACCTCGAGCAGATCCGGGGCCTGGTCGACTACATCAAGAAGAGCGGCGGGGGAGATTTCTCCAAGGACAAGATCCTCATCAACGTCGTGACCGATGCGCAGGGGACCGTCCTGAGCGTCGACCTCTGGAACGCCCACCACCGGCTCGTGGCCTACGTCGAGGCCGGGGTGCGGACCTTCGGAGAGATCCCGACCGGGAACTTCGAGATCGTCGTCAACGGCAAGACTCAGTGGGGCCAGAAGTGGGGCCACTACCTCCCCATCGGCGGAGTCCTGCTGAAGAACCTACCGGAGTTGAAGCTGGTCCCGACCGGAAAGGACGTGAGCGAAGGGACCCTCAACGTCGACGGTGCTCTCTCGAACTTCCAGCTCGGGTCCCGCGCGACCTTGAAGCAGGTCCACCACAACATGCTCCGGGTCCCGGCGAGGCCCAAGGTCGGCGTCTTCTTCGGAACCTTCGATCCGGTCCACGAGGGCCACGTGCGACTCATGCGGCAGGCGGTGGCGAAGCTAGGCCTCGACGAACTGGTCGTGGTCCCGAACATGAACCCGCTCCACAAAGACGAAACCACCACGGCGGCCCAGCGCCTGGAGATGCTCAAGCTCCGCCTCGCGGGCGAGGAGAAGATCAACCTCTACGTCGGGAACTCCATGGCCATCGTCGACCGGGTAGGCCTCAACCCGTTCTTCGAGCAGATCATCCAGACCTACGGGACCTACGACCTCATCCAGGTCTACGGCGCGGACAGCTTCCTGAGTTCCGTCGAGACCGGAGAGTACGCCGGGGCCAAGCACCGGAGCTTCGCCGTCTTCGACCGCGACGGCACCGAGCTCCCCATCATGGACGGCTACAAGAACGTGCAGCTGGTGAAGGTCGACGGAGAGAACAGCCTGAGCTCGACGAAGATCCGCAATGCCCTCAAGGCGAAGGAAGGCGTCCCGGCTTCCAGCATGGACCCGCGGGTCCTCGAGTACATTAGAAAGAATTCGCTCTACCAGACCGGAAACCCATGAGCTCCACCGCGAGGTGGTCGCTGGCGTACCTCTCGCCGATCTTCCGGTCGAAGAGGAGCCGCGTTCCCTGAACCTGGTAGGAGCTCCGGAGCTCGGGGGAGATCCAGAACCCGTCGATGGCGACCTCCGGCTTGTGCGCGGGCCTCGAGGGCCCGGGAAAGACCCCGAAGTACCCTGTGCGAACGAAGGCACTCTGCTCCGGCGACCGGGGATCGACGTTGAAGTCGCCCATGATGAGGTGGGGTGTACCCTTGAACCGCTGGATGAGGAAGCTCACCTGTTCCGCTCGGAACCTCGCGTATTGGTCGCCGTACTCAAGGTGGGTGTTGACGTTCCACACGCCCTGGACCTTGAGGGCGACGTACGCTCGCTGTAGCGGAGAGACCGGTAGGAGGCCCTTGTCCTTCGCCTCGGCCTTGTGCTTGCTCGCCACCATGATGTACTCTCGGTACCGGTCCCAGGCCATGTGCGAGAACTGGGCGTCGGAAGCCGCGACCTGGTACCCGTGCTTCCTGAGGGCCCGGAGAATACCGGCGATCATGTCGGTCTTCTCGTCGACGCAGACTTCCTGGAAGGAGATGAAGTCCGGCTGCGACTGTCCCAGGTACTTGGCGATGGCGTCGATCC
>SXUH01000261.1 GCA_005791855.1 Bdellovibrionales bacterium | reverse complement strand
TCTTGATGGCAGTCGCAGCTTTGATATCATGGGAAGAAGCATAACCGTAACCAAGTTAGAACGAAACTACCGATACCTAAAAACTGGCTAGGTGACACTTTGCCTTGACCGTACAGGTGACAGAATCCCCCGACTTCAACAGTAATTTCTCCACCCCGTCTAATCTTTTGACAGCACCCTGTAATTTCAAGAATCCTCCCCCGTCCCGTCGGCTCCCTGAGTAAGATAAGGGGTATGAAACACACCTACCTCCTCCCCGTCCTCCTCGTGCTCTTCTCCTGCGCCAAGGCCGGCAAGATGCCCGGGCCCATGCCCTACCCGAACACGAGTCCGGTCTCCGCGCCGAAGGCTCCCCAGGCTCCGCAGGCGAACACCACCGAGGTTGACTGCTCCTCTCCGAACGTCCCCGTGAGCTGCAAGATCGTCTCCGGGGTGACCCTCACCGCGCAGGTCATCGTCGAGTCCAAGCAGGACGACGACGTCGTCGAGGTCACCGAGAACCAGTACGACGACCAGCGGTCGGCGTCCGGGACGGCATGCAAGGTCGGAGTCCTGAGCGGCCAGCAGTTCAAGTACCACAAGAACAAGGAGACCAAAGAGGTCACCACCGTCACGACCACCATCGACGACAAGCCGGTCACCTTCTACCCGGATCTCCTGAAGAACAAGGACCAGAAGGTCAAGGAGTACTACAACGTCTCCGCCGAGCCGGACGCCAACCCGTTCCTCGAGTACCGGCTCGTCCGAGACAAGAAGCTCCTCACCCTCACCCTGAAGTGTAGCTACAAGTAGGACTCACTTCTCGAAGACCTCCAGCCCTTCCTCCGTGAGCACCACCGCCTTCTGGTTCTTCGCGAGCCGGATGTCCTGGCCCCCGGTGAGGTGCGAGAAGGCGGGCAGGTAGCAGAAGCCGTCGCCGAGGATGAACGCCGGGAGGCGAAGCTCATCGAAGCCGGCCCGCAGCCGTAGCATCGGGTGGAGGTGGCCCGAGAACTGGAAGGCCCTCTTCTTCTTCGAGTCGTGCTCGTGGGTGAAGTAGAACTCGTCCAGCGTGAACTCCGACTCCTCCACGATGCCCCAGGCCTCCGGGAACTTCGTGTAGCGGTCGTGGTTACCTTTGATCAGGACGAGCTCGCAGGGGTTCTTCTCCCGGAAGTGGGCGACCTTCTCGATGACCCCCTTGCTGAGACTCTTCTCGTGGTGGATCAGGTCTCCCAGCACCAGGAGCGAGTCGGTTTCGTAGTCGTCCATCACCTGCGAGAGGCGCCGGAGGTCCGCCTCGAAGACCCGGTCGGAGATGGCGACGCCGTGGCTCCGGAGGTACTGGGTCTTCCCCCAGTGGAGGTCCGCGGTGAGGAGGACCTTCCGCCGGGGCCAGTAGAGGGCCCGGCGGCAGTCGAAGATGAATCGGTCCTCACCGATGGTGAGCTCTACGCTTTTGTCCACTTCGCCTTCATCCTCTGCAGCCGGTCCTGGAGGGTCTCCGTCGAGACCAGGGATCCGATCCGCTCGATCACCAGGGGGAACGCCAGCGGCGTGGGCCTCGAGGTCTTGTAGAGCTCGAAGGGCATGTCCGCGAGCTTCCGGAGGACGCTCACGAGCCGGCTCTCCTGGAACTGGAAGAACCTCACTTCGTCGAACGACTGGTTGTACAAGGGCTGCTCCGGTTCGTAGGTCTGGAACACGTCGAAGAGGAGCGAGGAGCTCATCTGGAGGTTCTTCATGGTCCGGCGCTCTCCCATGCGGTTCTGCTGGATGAGGCCCGAGACCTGGGCGATCTCCCGGAACTGCTTCTTCGCGAGCTGGGTCATGTTCAGGCTCCTCTGGATGTCCACCGTGAGGTTGTCGAGGGACAGGCACTCCTTCATCTCCTCCACACTGAAATGGTAGTCCGGCGGGGCCAGGATTTCCAGTCCGTATTCGGAGACGGAGAAGGAAAAGGTCACCTGCGTCTTCAGGGCGAGGCGCACGCTCAGGAGGGCCGCGAGGGCCTCGTGGACGAGGCGCCCTTCGAAGGGGAAGACGAAGAGGTGCTTCCCCTCCCGCGTGACGGTTTCTTCGAGGAGCAGGTAGCTCCGCCCCGGCAGGCGCGACAGGGCCTTCTGGACCTCGATGATGGGCGCCAGGTACTCCACCAGGGGGTGGGCGTACCGTCCCTCTTCGATGAGCTCGAAGATCTCCTTGAGGTGGCTCGTGAGGAGCGAGGAGAGCGGGAGGCGGTTCCCCCACCAGACGGGGATGACGGCGGAGTTCGGCGGGGCGAGGCGGACGTAGAGGAAGAGGTCCTTCACCATGACGTACTCGAGGACCTTCCCCGCGAAGACGAACCGGTCGCCCTTCTTCAGCTTGCTCACGAAGGACTCCTCCACCGTCCCGAGGGTCCCGCCCTTCATGAACTTGATCCGGATCGACGGATCGGAGGTGATGGTGCCGACGTTCATGAGGTGGGTGTGGATCATCTTCTTGTCGTGGACGAGGTACCGCCCGTCGAACTCCTTGAGCCGGTGGTAGTAGGGATACGCGGAGAGGCTCCGGCCCCCCTGGGTGAGGAAGAGGAGGAGGCTGTCGAAGTGGTAGCGCTGGAGCTTCCGGAAGGCGTAGGTCCGCCGCACCTCCTCGAAGGCGACGTCGGGGACCAGCCCTTCGCTCGCGGCGAGGGTGACCATGTGCTGGGCCAGGACGTCGAAGCTCATCTCCGGCGGGACGATCTCCTCCTTGAGCCCGCGGTCGATGGCGAGCTCCGTGGCGAGGTACTCGAAGAGCTCGAGGGCGTGGGTCGGGACGAAGTAGATCCGCGGCACCCCCGTCGGCGTGTGCCCCGAGCGTCCGGCCCGCTGGATGAAGCGGGAGATGCTCTTCGGAGATCCGATCTGGTAGACCCGTTCGACCTTCGGGAAGTCGACGCCGAGGTCGAGGCTCGAGGTGCAGACCACGAGCTTCAGCTCCCCGGTCTTGATCTTGTCCTCCACCTCCTCCCGCCGTTCCCGGTCCACCGAGGAGTGGTGGATCGCCATGAGGTGCTCCCACTCGGGCCGGAGGAGCTTGATCTCGTTGTACCACCGCTCGGTCTGGGACCGGACGTTGGTGAAGAGCAGGCACGAATGGGAGAGGTCGATGTGGTTGACGACCTTCTCCACCATGGCGATCCCCAGGTGGCCGGACCAGGGGAAGGAGTCGATCTCGTCCGGGAGGAGGCACTGGATGTCGATCTCCTTGGAGACCTCCTCCGTCACGAAGGAGAACTTCTCGAGGCCACCGTTCAGCACCTCGCCTGCGAGCTCCGGATTCCCCACCGTCGCCGAGAGGCCCCAGACCCGGAGCTTCGGCGCGAGGACCCGCAGGTGCGCCAGGCAGAGCTGGACCTGCACCCCGCGCTTACTTCCCATGAGCTCGTGCCATTCGTCGACGATGAGCAGGCGGCACTTCTTCAGGGCCTCCCGGTATTCGTCCGAGGCGATCAGGAGGTTGAAGGACTCGGGCGTGGTGACGAGCACCGAGGGAGGGTTCCGCTTCTGCCTGGCCCGCTGGGCGGCGGTCGTGTCCCCGGTCCGGCCCTCCACCGTGTACGGGAGCTGCAGGTCTTCGATCGGCTGCCGGATGGATTTGATGATGTCCCCGCTCAGGGCCCGCAGCGGAGAAATGTAGAGGATGTGGATCCCCGCCGCCGGCTGCTCCTCGAGGGTGAGTTCGGCGAGGGCGGCGAGGCACCCGGCGAAGGTCTTCCCGAACCCGGTGGAGACGTGGATCAGGCCGTTCTGGCCGCGCAGGTATTCCTTCCAGGCGTCCTTCTGGAAGTCCCGCGGTTCCCATCCCTTCGACCTGAACCACTCCTCGATCCAGCCCAGCTCGGTCATGAGAGGAACTTCTTCACGTCCTCGAGCGTGTCGGCGTCCTCCGGCTTCTTGTCCTTCCTCCAGCGGAGGATCCGCGGGAACCGGAGCGCCACCCCGGCCTTGTGCCGGGTGGAGACGTTGATCCCCTCGAAGGCGATCTCGAAGACGTGCTCCGGCTTGACCGACCTCACCGGGCCGAACTTCTCGATGGTGTTGCGCTTGATCCAGTTATCCATGGAGGCGAGCTCTTCGTCCGTGAGGCCCGAGTAGGCCTTGGTCACCGGGATGAGTTCCTCGTCCTTCCACACGGCGAGGGTGTAGTCGGTGTAGAGGCTCGAGCGCCGCCCCGTCCCTGACTGGGCGTAGAGGAGGACGCAGTCGATGGTGAGGGGATCGATCTTCCACTTCCACCACTGCCCCCGCTTCCTCCCGACCTGGTAGGGGGACTCCCAGTGCTTGAGCATGAAGCCCTCGACGCCCCTCTCCCGGCTCGTGACTCGGAGGCTCTTCGCTTCCTCGATGCTCCCCACGTGGACGAGCTCCGAGTGCGGGAAGACGTCGATCTTTTCGAGGAGCTCCCGGCGCTCCCGGAGCGGCTTGTAGCGGATGTCCTCCCCGTCCCACTCGAGGAGATCGTAGGCCATGATGGAGATGGGGGTCGTCTCGAGGTCCTTCTTGCTCACCTTCTTCCGGTTGAGCCGCGTCTGGAGGTCGTTGAACGAGAGGACCTTCCCGTCCTTGAACGGCAGGAGCTCTCCGTCGATCACCGTCCCGTCGGGGAGGTGCATCGCCTGCGCGAGGACCTCCGGGAAGCTGTCGTTGATGAGCTCCTCGCCGCGGGACCAGAGGAAGACTTCCCCGTCGCGCTTGATCACCTGGGCGCGGATCCCGTCCCACTTCCATTCGACGCACCAGTCTCCCCAGTGCTTGAACTCCTCTTCGGCATCCTCCACCGGAGACGCGAGGTAGTACGGATACGGCTTGGACTTTCGCTCGATGGTGATGTTCTGGACCAGGAGGTTCTCGTAGAACTCGGGTGTGGGCTTGTAGTCTCCCATGAGCCGGAAGTTCATGGTCTCCTTGTCGATCCCCGCGACCTGCGCCAGGGCCTGGATCAGGAGGCTCTTGGAGACGCCCATGCGGAGGTTCCCGGAGAAGCACTTGTGGATCAGGAAGAGCACACTCTCGTCGTACCTTCCCCACCACTCGTGGAGCTTGGCCTTGATCTCCTCCGGCGTCTTGGTCTTGAGCGTGAGGAGTTCCTTTTCCACGAACTCCCCCAGCGCCGGCGGATGCTCCGGATTCGAGAGCGGCCCTCGCAGGAGGGCCATGGTCTCCGAGGAGTCCCCCACGTGGTAGGCCGACTCCTTGAAGAGCCACATGGGCATGCCCAGGAACTCGCAGAAGGCTTCGTGGAGAAACGTCCGGTTCACCTTCGTGGGGATCTTCTGGCCCGAGATGATGTAGAGGCCCCAGCAGGCGTCCTCCGGGGCCGCGTCCTGGAAGTAGCACCGGAGGTGCTCGACCTTCTTCAGGGTCGAGGTCGTCTGGTCCAGGCTTCGGAGGAGCTCCACCAGCCGTTCCATCAGGATTCCCCGTCCGTGTCGTAGGGGAGCTTCAGATCGTAGGCCCTGATCCCTTGCTCCTTCAGGTAGCGGACGATGGACTCCGTGTGCCCGTGGGTGAAGTAGACCTTCTTGCAGCCGGTCTCCTTGACCGTCCGGATGAGCGATGGCCAGTCGGCGTGGTCCGAGACCACGAAGCCTCGCTCGTAACCCTTCCGCCGTCGATTCCCCCGGAGCCGCATCCACCCGGAAGCGAAGGCGACCTTCTTCGGGCTGAGCCGCTTGCCCCAGCTCGAGCCCAGCGCCGAGGGCGGGCACAGGATCAGTGCGCCGGAGAATTTTTCCTTCGACTCCAGCGGAACCTTGTGCACGTGGGGCCAGGAGAGGCCCGTCTTCTCGTAGCAGTGGTTGAGTTCGTCGATGGTCCCGTGCACCCAGATGGGGTCGTCGGTGAGCTCGCGCAGGCCCGCGATCAGGCGCTGGGCCTTCCCGAGGGCGTAGCAACAGAGGACCGAGTTGAACCCCTCCTCCCGGTTCTTCATCCACCACCGGTGGACCTCCTTCATCTCGCTTTGGAAGTCGGGCCAGCGGTAGACCGGGAGGGAGAAGGTGGCTTCGGAGATGAAGACGTC
>SXUH01000030.1 GCA_005791855.1 Bdellovibrionales bacterium | reverse complement strand
GAGTTCTTGCAAATACCCGCTCATTTATCGACGTTGTCATTTTATTAGGCACCCTCCGGGGCCACGAGGAGTATCTGCATGAAGGGTAAGACTAAACTGCTAGCCGTTCTCGCAACATCGTCACTGCTGCTGACCCCGGTCTTCGCTCAGGAGAGAGAGAACCGAGAGGGGAGGGGCGGGAACCGCGAAAACCGACCTCGGGAAAACAGCCCTGAGAATAGAGAGAATAGAGGAAACCGAAATCCTGATACGAAGCCGGAGCCGGAGACCTCCCGGACCAACGGGAACGACGACTGGGAGAGAAACTACCACGGGGCCATCAGCATCGCCCTAACCGACGACCGGGACTACTCCCAGGCCCTGAGCCAGGAGAACAGCCTCGAGACGCTCGTCAAGAGTCTCCAGACCCAGGCGTCCTCCCTCCAGTCGGAGCTCGACACCGTGGTCGACCAGAAGACCAAGCTCGACAACGAGATCAACACCCTCAACGATAAGATCCAGTCTTCCATCGTGAAGCAGCAGCAGCTCGAAACCGCCATCCCGCGGAAGGAGCAGCAGGTGAAGGACGCCGAGGTCGCCCTCCAGCTCGCGAAGAAGGCCCTCGACGGTTACCAGAAGGATCAGAAGAACACGGAGGACTCGATCGCCGCCGAGTCGCAGAAGCTCAAGGACCTCGAAGCCTCCTGCCTCGCCGCCGAGTCGGACGCGTGCAGAGCCCAGATCGAAGTCCTCAAGGCGGGCCTCGCCAGACTCAACGACACCCTCGCTTCTCAGAAGCCACTCACCGCCGCCGCGGAGGAGAGCAGGAAGAAAGCGTCGAACCAACTCAACAAGCAGAAGGAAGACCTCGCGTCCTCGCAGCAGGAGCTCGTCACCCTAAAGGCCCAGAACGTGCAGTCCGTGGCCGAGGTCGAGACGAAGAAAGCTCAGCGCGCTCCGCTCATCGGCCAGATCGAGACGAAGCGCACGGCCCTGGATCCGGTGAGCAAGAGCCTCGCGAGGGAACGAGCTAACCTCGAGCAGAAGAGGAACGAGGTCCAGGGGATGCGCAAGCTCCTCATCGCCAAGATCCTCGAGTTCAACTCCTACGGCTTCGACACCGGAAAGCAGCACGGGAGACAGGACGGATCTGAACTCGCCCTAAAGATCGGAACCGAAGACGGAAGAAGAGACGGTGAAGCCGAAGGCTCCCAGCTCGGAATCAGAGACGGAATGCTCCGGGTCTACCGGGAAGGCTCGGCCCAGGGCCGGGTCGAAGGTGCGGACCAGGCGCGGGTCGAAGGTGAGCAAAACGGAACGAGAGACGGGACCGCCCAGGGGAACATCGACGCGGGTCGGGTGAAGGGCGAAGCCGACGGCCAGGACCGGGCGAACAAGTCCGACGCGGCTTCCGTCGGGACCGACCAGGGTGACGAATCCGGCATGGAGCTCGCCGTCCGTGATGGAAACAACAGAGGAACGAAGACCGGAGAAGCACAGGCGATCCAAAAATACGAAGGCACCGAGCCAGCCGCCGTGTCCGCCTTCGGCGCCTTCGCGGGATCCTTCCAGTCCCGGTCCCCGGAGTTCCCACGAACCTTCAACCGAGGCCGGGGCCATAACACGAACCCGGGCCGGAGAGCCTCCCACCAGATGTTCGAGAAGGCCTACCGGGACGGCTACGACAAGGGATACAACCAGGCCGTGAGGAACACCTTCGAGAGGGAGGTCGGGGCGATCTACAACCAGGAGTACCAGCTCTCCGTGAAGGAAGCCTACGACTACCACCAGACCCGCGAGTACCCGCAGAAGCGCGAAGAGGGCCTCCGCGACGGCCGCAAGGAAGGCTACTCCCTGGCCTACCCGGGCGAGTACAAGCGCCACTACGACGACAAGCACGTCCAGTTCGCCCTGGTTCCGAACACCGCCTCCGCCGAGTACACCGGCTCCTACCGGAACACGGAAGCCGCGGCCTACGCCCGGGTCTACGAGAAGATCCGAGCGGCGAACTTCAAGGCCGCCCAGAGCGAGACCTACGATAAGAACATCCAGGCCCAGACCGAGATCTACCGGGCGAAGCGCTTCGCCGAGGTCAGCGAGACCTACGAGACAAAGCCCGTGCTGAAGTTCGTCGACTCCAGCTCCGTCGACGGCGGGATCAGCGAGGTCGCGAAACTCGACGGGGTCTTCCAGCCCGGCGAAACGGTCTTCCACTCCCTGACCATCATCAACTTCGGGAAGAAGCCGGCGACCGGCGCCGTCGTCTCCCTCGAAGACGGCTCGAGCTTCGCCATCGAAGCCATCGCCCCGCAGTCGAAGACCACCATCAAGGGCATCGCCCGGGGCTCGATCAGCCCGCAGGCGAAGATCGGCTCCTCCGTCCCGGAAGCCCTCGCGGTGAAGTTCGCCCTCACCGGAGAGGCCGCGATCCAGGGCCGGCACTTCGTCAGCAGAACCGGTGGCCTCGTGGGCCTCAGGAAGTCGGCCTACCCCGTGGCCTACCCGATCTCCCTCTCGAACCTCAGGCCTTCGTCGCAGCTCCTGATCAACCAGAGTAACAAGCTCCTCGTGACCGCGAAGAACAACTCGTCGAGGCCGTACAGCGGCGACCTGAAGATCTCGATCACCGACGACGCGAGCTCGAAGATCATCACCAAGGAATTCTCGAGCCTCAAGGAGCTCTCCTCCTCGCAGACGCTCTCGGACGCGGAGATCCTCGTGAGCGATAAGCGCGACGCCTACCGGTCCATCAACCTCCGGGCGACGATCTCCCAGAACGGCGTGAAGATCGGCGAACTCACTCCGTCCGCCGAGCTCATGGCGAAGTCCGCCTACCAGGCCGGTGGCGACGAGCTTCCGGTGATCGTGGTCGACTCCGACAGCGCCTCCCGACAGCTCCTCGACGTCATGGATAAGCTCGGCGGATCGGAGAAGGTCTCCATCCTCGACCTGAGCCTCTCCGACCTCAACCGAGACGTCCTGAGCAACGGCGTGGTGAACACGTCCCTCATCGTCGTCGACGACGGCAACGGATCCTCCGTGCGAAGAGCCGAGGCGACCCTCGCGAAGTCCACCGGATCGTCCATGCTCTTCGTCGACGACAACAACCGGGCCCTGGGCGAGGCCAAGCGCCTCTCGATGTTCGCCAACGCCGCGAACTTCCCGGTGCGGATCTCCGGCCTCGACTCCGTCGACGTCTCCTTCACCAACTCGTACAAGACGACCGTGAACCGGTCCGTCCAGCCGGCCATCGGCTCTGACCTCTCGAACATGCTCGACAAGGTGAAGCTCCTCGAGCTCCTGCGGATCGACGGAGCCTCGCACCTCCAGAAGATCGGCGCGACCCTTACCGGTTCGAACTACTTCAACCCGTCCGTCTCCCAGGCCCAGCTCGCCGAGGCCTTCAACGTGAAGATGATGGGCGAGCTCATGGCGATCGACCTGACGTACCGGCTGTCGAACAAGAAAGACAAGAACATGATCGAACAGATCAAGCGGAACCGGGGCCTCCTCCTGAACCAACTCCTCGCCGCGGTGGACGTGCCGGTGAGCGAGCAGAACCTGGGCCTCCACCTCTTCGCGGTCAACGCCGTCTACACCCTGGACAAGGCGATGAACGACTACGTCTCCTACAAGGACTTCTCCGACAAGGGCGAGGACCTCGTGGACGACATCTCCAAGGACATCGAGAAGAAGTTCAAGGGCAAGCTCAAGAGCACGTACCGGCCGCTTCACGACCAGGTCTACCGGACGCAGAACGTGTACACGCCATTCCTTGTTCGCAACTAGGAGATCTGCTAGACTCGAGACATGAGAATCGTACCTCTCGGGCCAGGGATCTCCCTGGCCCTTCTTCTTTCGGCTTCCCCCTCCGCGGCTTCCGTTAGCGTCGCGGTCCTCGACACCGGCTTCTGTCCGGAGAAGCTCGCGGGCTCGGCGAAGGTCACTGTCCGGAAGGCCCAGGACCTCACCGGAACCGTGAAGGACGATGCCTGCAAGCTCCCCCGGGACCATGGCCGGGTCCATGGCCAGAAGATCCTCGAAGCCTTCCTCGCGGCGTACGAGGGAAAGGAGAGCTTGGTCATCCACCCCTACGTCGTCTTCGACCAGCGGGGAGCGCAGACCCTGGCCTACTGGGAGACCGCTCTCGAGCGAGCCGAGGCGGAGAAGGTGGACGTGATCCTCACGGCCTCGGGCCTTCCCCACGAGAAGAAGCTCCCGCGCTACCCAGCTCTCCGGACGCTGACCTTCGCTCCCAGCGGCGTCGTCGAACGAACCATCACGGCTTCCACGGTCCTGTTCCCTCAGGTGCTCGCACCGGATGAGAAGCTCGTGCTCATCGGCGGCTACCGGCCCGCCGACGCCCACAATGGCCCGAGGTTCGTCGAGGACCTGCTCTACCGAGACCAGGTCTCCTACTACCAGCCCGTCGACGGGAAAGAGGTGAAGGGAACGAGCTACGCCGTGGCCGTGGCCCTCGGGAAGGCCCTCAGCCTCTGTGAGGTGAACGGATTAAAGGCTTGCCTCAAGACGAAGTCGAAGGTCCTCAGCAACAAAGAAACGAAACACCAGATCCCGACCTTCTAGGTTAGCCGGCGACGTCGTCCTTGATCTTGTCGACTTCCGATTCGTTGATGTAGAGCTGGGAGGCGAGGGTCTCGTTCCCCCAGGCGATGAAGGCGTCATCGTGCTGGTACATGGTGATGGTTTCCCAGGGACAATCCTGGGAGCAGTTCTGGCACCCGATGCACCGAGCGAGGTCGATCTCGACCATCTGCTGGTAGCCCGGGTTCAGGGGATCCGGGCCAGGGACGAGCTCGATCGAGTCCACCGGGCAGCCGGCGATGCAGACTTCGCAGCCGGTGCAACCCGACTGGTGAACTATAGCAAGAAGCTTCGGCGGTTTCTTCCCCTTCCGAGGTGGTTTAAAACGTGCCGTATGGAATGGATTCTCAACTTTAGTCTCATCACTCATAACTAGTCCCCAATAAACGATGTTCCCATTATACACTCCGGGCCATAAGCTATAAAGCATTTCCTTATAGAAATTGGCCAGATATACTGGGTCGGGAAAACGCGTTTTTAAATAGATATTATTTATATAGGATTAGTCTGTATGACCTCTCGAAAATTACGTTTTGTGACTGCTGCTAGCCTCTTTGACGGGCATGATGCTTCGATTAATATCATGCGCCGGCTCCTCCAATCAAAGGGCGTCGAGGTCATCCACCTCGGACACAATCGGTCGGCGCAAGAGGTGGTCGAAGCGGCACTAGCGGAGGACGCGCACGCGATCGCACTGAGTTCCTACCAGGGCGGGCACATGGAGTACTTCACCTACGTGCGCGAACTCCTGGATCAGAACGGCGGGAAGAAGGTTCGAATCTTCGGCGGCGGTGGGGGAGTGATCACGCCACCGGAAATCGCGAAGCTCCACGCGAGCGGCATCACCCGCATCTACCATCCCAACGACGGCGTGGCCCTGGGCCTCAATGGCATCATCGACGACATGATCGCCAAGTGCGACTACTCGACCCTCGACGGCGTCGAGTTCACGAAGTTCGCGGGGAGGAAGCTGAGCTCCTACGAAACGGCGAAGGTCATCACCTACATCGAAGACCACCGCGAGTACCCCTTCAAGTTCGCGGAGAAGTCCGTCCCGGTCCTGGGGATCACGGGGACCGGCGGCGCCGGGAAATCATCTCTGATCGACGAGCTCCTCCTCCGGTTCCATCGCTACTACGGAAGCAAGCGGGTCGCTCTCGTCTCCGTCGATCCGACGAAGAAGAAGAACCAGGGTGCGCTCCTCGGGGACCGGATCCGTCTGGGGTCCGCGGCCTACGAGAACTTCTACGTCCGTTCCCTCGCCACGCGGGACTCGGCCAACGAACTCTCTCCGGAGATAAAGAAGGTGGTGAAGTTCCTCCAGTCCCAGGACTTCGACCTCATCCTGGTGGAGACCTCCGGGATCGGCCAGGCCTCCGACGAGATCACGAAGGTCGCGGATAAAACTCTCTACGTCATGACCCCCGAGTACGGCGCCTCCACCCAGCTCGAGAAGATCGAGATGCTCGAGGTCGCCGACTTCATCGCCGTGAACAAGTTCGAAAAGCCCCGCTCCGAAGACGCCCTCCGGGACGTGCGCAAGCAGTACCGCCGGAACAAGCAGCTCTTCGCGAACCACCCCGGCAGTCCCACCGACGACGAGCTCCCGGTGTTCGGAACCATGGCCTCGAAGTTCAACGACGTCGGCGTCAACGCCCTCTTCAAAGAAATCGTCCGCTCGGTGGACTTCCCCGAGCATCCGGAGATGCGCCAGCTCCCGACGGACAAGGCGGCGGAGAAGAAGCAATCCATCATCCCCGCGTCCCGGGTGAACTACCTCCGGGACATCGCGGACACCCTCCGGTCCTACAACGACCGCGCGCTGAAGTCCGTGGAGAAGCTCCGGCAGTACGAAGCCCTCCTCGAGGCTTCGAAGCTGATCAACGACAGTCCGACGCTCGAGTCGAAGAAGGCTCAGCTCACCGGCGACCTCGAAGGCGAGCTCAAGGAGATCGCCGAGTTCGACAAGGTCGTCGACCAGTACGCCCGGGGGGAGTTCGTCTACGTCGTCCGAGGGAAGGACATCAAGGTCCCGACGAAGTACGAATCCCTTTCCCACTCTTCGCTTTCGAAGGTCGGCTTCCCGAAGTTCCACTACCCGTCGGAGAAGCTCCGCTTCCTCCGCTCGCAGAACCTGCCGGGCTTCTACCCGTTCGCCGCCGGGGTCTTCCCCTTCAAGCGCGCCGACGAGGATCCGAAGCGCCAGTTCGCCGGGGAGGGCGGGCCCGCGAGAACCAACGCCCGCTTCCACTACCTCTCGAAGAACGACAGCGCCAAGCGGCTCTCGACCGCCTTCGACTCGGTGACCCTGTACGGGGAAGACCCGGCGACGAGGCCCGACATCTACGGAAAGGTCGGCGAGTCCGGCGTCTCGATCTGCATGCTCGACGACATGATGGAGCTCTACAAGGGCTTCGACCTCACCTCGCCGTCGACCTCCGTTTCCATGACCATCAACGGCCCCGCGCCGATCATCCTCGCCCTCTTCAT
>SXUH01000260.1 GCA_005791855.1 Bdellovibrionales bacterium | reverse complement strand
TATTGTATGATTAACTTCAACTCCTCTAAAGGAACAGTTAAAACAACCGAGGACCTCCAAGTTGAAGACGTCGCCTCGATCCTGGCTAAGTCGGTTCTCTAAGACTCTCTCTGGCGCAGTCCTCCTCGGGCTGTGCCAGTTTTCCTTTTCCCAGGACCTCCCGCTCTCCACTCCCGCCTCGAGCACCTACCCCGGCATCCTCCAGTCCTTCGAGAAGATCATCCAGCTGGACGCGGTGATGTTCAAGGCCGTGAGCGACCAGCTCACCAAGAGCGGGAAGGTCTTCGGCGCCGACGACGCCGTCACCTCCCTCGACCTCGATCCGGTGTTCCTGAACTCCGTCATCCTCCACTCCGACCCGGGGTACCTCAAGCTCGCGTCCATGGACAAGTGCCGCTTCTACGAGACCATCCTCACCGACCTCCTCCGGAGTCCCGAGGGGCGGATCAGGAACGTCCTCGTGACCTACCTGAGCAAGGGCGAGCGGCAGTCGGCGATCATGAGCAAGAAGGACTTCCTGAACAAGGTCGTCGCCCGCGAGTGCCCGGAGACGCCGAAGCTCATCGGCCTCTTCCAGGTGAAGACGCTGGACACGGCCCTCAAGGGGATCAGCTTCGACCTCCCGACGGGCCGCGAGCAGTGCGGGAACATCCACCTCGAGTGGCTCAATAATCCGAAGACCCCGTTCCTCTGCCAGGTCTACGAGTACGCGAAGGACGCGCGGCTCGGGGCCGGGGACCCGAAGGACCTCGCGAGCCGCCGGTCGGTGGCCAAGGTCCTCGAGGCCAAGCAGACCCCCGTGCAGCGAGACTACATCGAAACCCTCTGCACGAACCTCGACAACGAGGCCGGCTTCTGCGAAGAATTCCTGAACGTCTCCTTCTGGAGCAAGGTCAGCACCGGCCAGAAGGACAAGATCTTCGTCGAGGACATCTGCCGGGGCCTCACCGGCGGGGCCACGCCCACGCCGGGGCAGCTCGAGACCTGCCTCGCGCGGGTCCGGAAGGAGAGCGACCTCTGCCTCTACCCGAAGGGGAGCAACTCGGCCCTGACTCCGCAGCCCGACTGCGAACGGCTCTCCGAGGCGCTGAACCACTCCTCCCTCAAGGCCGGGTACCAGGACTGCCCGGGGACGAGCGACCAGCTGGGGGCGACGAACCTCACGCGGCTCATCCGGAACTTCACCGTCGGCGCGGTCCCCGAGGTGCGCGGGCCCTGCTCGGCGATCTCCGCGGGAGAGGTCTACAGCTTCAACCGCACCCACGACAACGACGAGAGCTGGGCGCTCGAGGCCTGCTACACGGACCGGATCTCCGAGCGGGAGGAGTGCCGGAAGACCTTCTTCGGGAAGTACGGGAACCTCCCCGAGTCCTACACCTCCGTCGTCGCCGAGATCCTGAAGAAGACCCGCGGGGCGGACAGCTCCACCACCTGCGAGATGATCGACGCCGCCGAGTACAACCCCCTCCTCCTGCGCTTCAAGTCCGGCTGCTTCATCATCTACCAGCGGGACAAGTGCTTCCTCTCCGAGTGCGAGCACCGGATCGTCTACAACGACCGGCCCGTCGACCTGATCCGGATCAAGAACCGCCTCACCCTGAACTACTTCCCGCTGAACATCCGCGACGAGAAGTTCTCCCAGCAGTACCTCCTGACCCACGATTTCAAGAGACGGGGGACCTCGCTCGGGAACCTCACGGCCGTGAGCAAGTACTTCCGGAAGAACAAGGCCGGGATCATCCACGGGATCGGCTGCGCCGAGGACCTCCTCCCGACGTTCTTCAAGTCCCGGGCCATGAACCAGTGCTCGGCCCTCCCCTTCATCATCGACGGGATCCTCGACGACGACGGGAAGGTCGCCCTGGTCACGCGGACCGCGGCCGATTCGCTGCAGGCGCCGCGGCTCCTGCGCTGGACCTACGTCTTCTCCGCGGTGAAGACCTACCAGCGGCTCCACCCCCTCAAACTCTGGACGATGTATGGTTTGGATTAGCCTTTTCCTCCTCTCGCTCTCGGCCTCGGCCCAGAACCTCCCGCTGTTCCTCACGAAGCACGCGAGCGACACCCTCCGCTACATCACCATGGATGGCCGCTACGCCTACGTCCAGAAGAAGCCGGGGGTCCTGGGCTTCGTCAGCAGCTACCGGAGCGTGGACTTCCTCTCGGACACGGCCCAGAGCGACTACCTGGTCAAGGGCTCGCGGTTCGAGGAGCGCCTGGTGATCGAAGTCATCCCCAACGTCCACACGGAGTACAACCTCTTCAAGAACCACCGGATCCACGTCGTCGACTGGGGGAACAGCGTGCCCCGGGAAGTCGGCACGGGCCGGGCGGCGAAGCTCCACCTCGGAGACGAGTGGGTCTCCTTCTTCGAGACCAAGGAGAAGCTCATCCACATCCAGAACCTCGTGACCCAGAAGAAGCACACCATCAAGCTCTCCGGGAAGGCGCACCCGTTCTTCGTCCCGGAGGTGGAGATGATCAACCAGGGCACCGTCGCCTACACCGACGTCAACGACACCGGCCACTCCGCGCTCATCTCCTTCGACCTCCTGGGCGGCAAGAGCACGGTGGTCTACAAGAGTCCGCAGACCGGCACCAAGCTCGAGCTCTGCCAGCACCAGGACTACCTCGCCATCGGCGAGTTCCCCCACGACGGAGTGACGAGGTCGAGCCGGATCCTGCAGGTGAAGTACGCCAGCGGGGCCGCGAACCTCGCGGGCCACTCGACCATCTACGAGTCGCGGACCCAGGACCTCGGCAACATGGTCTGCCTCCCGGAGACGATCTACTTCATCCAGACGACCCACCAGGAAGCGCGGACGAACTCGAAGACCACCCAGGCCGTGAAGCTCGACCTGAAGACGAACGGCCTCACCCAGGTCTCGAACCTCCAGACCGTCACCCAGCTCATCGAGATGAACGGCCGGGTCCTCATCCCGCTGCGCGGGGACTTCTACGTGGTCGAGGGGAAGAACAACATCGGGGTCGACGTGCTGAAGTCCCTCCCGGCCAACAGCAAAGAGGAGCTGCCGCTTGATATCTAAACTCCTCTTCCTCTCCCTCCTCCTCGTCCCCGCGGCCCGGGCCTTCGACAAGGACTTCACCACGGTGAACGACCGCGTCCCCCACGAGTTCTCCGTGCTCTTCGACTCCCTGAAGGCCTCGATCGATTCTCCGGCGGAGAAGATCAAGATGGTGGGCCTGTGCAAGGACCTGGACGAGAACCTCGGCTACCTCCCGAAGGATCAGATCTTCCTCCTGATGAAATCCGAAGTGATGAAGAACGTCCTCCAGCACCCCTTCAAGAAGCTCCGCCAGGTCGACGTGAACGCCGCCCTCCTCAAGCGGATCGACGACGCCTACGCGCGGAAGGAGCGGCTCCTGACCCCCTTCTCCCTCTGGGTCTGGCGGTCGGTGGCGGCCGAGCTCCGGCACCGCCAGGGCCTGGGCCTTGTCACCGAGAAGGCCTTCGACGTCCGGAACTTCACCGGGACGAAGTTGCCCGAGGCCCAGCGCTTCGCTCGCTACCTCACGTACCTCAAGCCCTGGCTCGAACGCATGGAGAACGCCACCGCCACCGAATTCAACCAGCTCACCAAGCACGCGTCCTGGATCATCCTCCGGAGCATCAACAACCGCTCCCTCCTCTTCAAGCGCTTCGCCTCCACCATCACCACGGACGTGAAGACCACCACCTTCAACATCCCCCGGAAGCTCCTGGACCTCCATCCGGAAGACATCAAGCGCATGCAAAAGGATCAGACCTCCTTCTCTTTGAAAGACGAGTCGGAGAAAGAGAGGAGCAAGGCCCGGGAACAAGTCGACAAGGCCACAGTTGAGGACATGAGTCCGGTGAGCGACGAGCTAGCTAAAGAATTGGAAAAGAAAGCACAATAACACTCATCGTCAATTCCCTTAGGGATACCTTTTTATACAACCTTTTTGTATACTAAGCCCGTCCAACCCCTATGCCGAAAGGAACTCGATGGCCCTCACGAAATCTCCTTACCGTGGAACGAGAGATTTTTTCCCCGCCCAGATGCGCCTGCGGAACTACATCTTCCAGAAGATGTCCGAGGTCTCGGAGCTCTTCGCCTACGAACCCTACGACGGCCCGATCCTGGAAGAGGTCGACCTCTACCTCGCGAAGTCCGGCGAGGAGCTCATCAACGAACAGATCTACTCCTTCACCGACCGCGGTGACCGGAAGGTCGCCATCAGGCCGGAGATGACGCCGACGGTGGCCCGGATGGCGGCGCAGGTCCACCGGGAGATCGCCAAGCCCATCCGCTGGTACGCGATCCCGAACCTCATGCGGTACGAGAAACCTCAGCGGGGCCGGCTCCGGGAATTCTGGCAGTACAACGCCGACATCTTCGGGGCCGGCGAGCTCGGGGACGTGGAGATCGTCCAGCTCGCGGTGGAGATCCTCAGGAGCTTCGGCGCCACGGACGCGCACTTCGAGATCCTCGTCAACGACCGGCGGGTGGTGGATTCGATCTTTAAAAAACTCCTGCGGCTCGACGACCCCTCCGCCCAGAAGCTCTACAAGGTCGTCGACCGAGTGAAGAAGGTCACCCCCGAGGCCCTCGCCAAGCTGACCGGCGAGATCCTCTCCGACGGCGGGAGTGCGGAGCTCTTCTCCGAGTACATCCGGCTGACGTCCTTCACCGACCTCGCGAGCTTCCTCGAACGGAACGGCCTTTCGGATGACGCCCGGGAGTTCCTGACCTTCTCGAAGAACCTGGCGTCCTTTGGCCTCTCGGCCTACGTGAAGTACGACCCGTCCATCGTCCGGGGCCTCGACTACTACACCGGGATCGTCTTCGAGATCTTCGACAAGCACCCGGACAACCGGCGCGCCCTCGCCGGCGGCGGTGCCTACGCCAACCTCCTGCAGATCTTCAACGAGCAGCCCCTCGCGGGCGTGGGCTTCGGCCTCGGGGAAGTTCCCCTCACCGAGTTCCTCACCTCCCACAAGCTCCTCCGGGACTTCTCCAGGCCGCGGATCGACGTCCTCGTCTCCTACCAGGTGGCCGGAGCGGAGAAGACCGCCCTCGTCCTGGCCGGGGACCTGCGCGCCCGGGGCCTCAAGACCGAAGTGATCTTCGGCGAAACTAAGACAAAAAAAGTGTTCGCACAGAGTGAACGGAAGCACGTCTCCTCCATCGTCTTCATCGGCGAAGAGGAGCTCCGGGCCGGCCAGGTCCAGGTCAAGAACCTCGAGACCAAGGCGACCCTGAGCATCGACCAGAGAGACGTCGAAACCATCGCCCGAACCCTGAAAGGACAAACCTAATGGAACTCCAGAACGACCTCCCGAAGACCTTCGACCCCAAGGCCGCAGAAGACAAGTGGTACCAGCGATGGCTCGACAACAAGTCCTTCAGGCCCAGGAAAGGGAAGAAGAAGGAAACCTTCACCGTCCTCATGCCACCGCCGAACGTCACCGGGAAGCTCCACATGGGCCACGCCCTCGACGCCACCACCCAGGACACCCTCATCCGCTACAAGCGCATGAAGGGGTTCGAGGCCCTCTGGATCCCGGGCACGGACCACGCCGGCATCTCGACCCAGGCGGTGGTGGAGAAGCTCGTCTGGAAGCAGGAGAAGAAGACCCGCCACGACCTGGGCCGCGAGGAGTTCACCCGGCGGATCTGGGAGTGGAAGGAGCAGTACGGAGCCGAGATCGTGAACCAGCAGAAGCGGATGGGTGTCTCTTGCGACTGGGACTACTCCTGCTTCACCCTCGACGCGGTCCCGAACAAGGCCGTGAAGAAGTTCTTCGTCCAGATGTACGACGAGGGACTGATCTACCAGTCGGACTACATCGTCAACTGGGACCCGGTCCTCCAGAGCGCCATCTCCGACGCCGAGGTGGAGCACAAGGAAGTCAAGGGCCACTTCTACTTCCTGAAGTACAGAGTGAAGGAGGACCCGAGCGTGGAGCTCGTCATCGCCAGCACGAGGCCCGAGACCATCTTCGCCGACACCGCCGTCGCGGTGAACCCGGCGGACGACCGCTTCAAGCACCTCCTCGGGAAGACCGCCGTCATTCCGATCTGCGACCGCGAGGTCCCGATCATCGGCGACGAGCACGTGGACGTGGAGAAAGGGACCGGCTGCCTCAAGGTCACCCCGGGCCACGACTTCAACGACTTCG
>SXUH01000259.1 GCA_005791855.1 Bdellovibrionales bacterium | reverse complement strand
TCGACCTGATGGTCGCCGAGGGCTACCAGGGCGAAGACCTGGCCAAGATGCGGTTTCCGGTGAAGAAGATCCGGGCGCAGTTCAACCTCAGCATCGAGAAGTTCGTCGACGCCGGGTACGGCGCGAGCGCCCTCTACGCCGGGGGGTTCAAGCTCAAGGAACTCGTCGACGCGAAGTTCAAGCTCTCCGACCTGGGTTCCCTCGGGGTCTCCGTGCAGGAACTCGCTCAGCACTTCACCCTCAGTGACTTCGTCGCGGCCAAGGACTACTACGGCGGCCGCGTCTACTCGAACAAGGTCCTCCGCGAAGCCCTCGGCGCCACCGCGAGCGACCTCAAGGCCCTCGGCGCGGGCATCGCCGACCTCCAGCTCGCCGGCTACGACCTGCAGAAGGACCTCAAGCCCCTCTTCACCCTGCAGAACTTCAGAGACGTGAAAGACTACTACGGGAGCCGGACCTACTCGGACAAGTTCCTCCGGGAGAAGCTGGGCTTCAGCGCCTCCGAGCTCAAGGCCCACGGCTCGAGCATCACCGACCTCCAGGCCGCCGGCTTCGACATGGCAAAGGACGTGAAGCCCCTCTTCACCCTCAAGAACTTCCGGGAAGCCAAGGACTACTACGGCAGCCGGGTCTACTCCGATAAGTACCTCCGGGAAACCCTCGGGTACAAGGCTTCGGAGCTCAAGGCGGAGGGCTCCGGCATCACCGACCTCCAGGCCGCGGGCTTCGACGTGGTGAAGGACATCAAGCCCCTCTTCACGCTCAAGAACTTCAGAGACGTGAAGGACTACTACGGCAGCCGGACCTTCTCCGACAAGTTCCTCCGCGAGACCCTCGGCTACAAGGCGCCGGAGCTCAAGGCGGAGGGCGCGGGCATCGCCGACCTCCAGGCCGCCGGCTTCGACCTCCTCGCGGACATCAAGCCCCTCTTCAACCTCAAGGCCTTCCGGGCGATCAAGGACTACTACGGAAGCCGGACCTACTCGGACAAGTTCCTCAAGGAACGGCTCGGGTACAGCGCCGCCGAGCTCAAGGCGGAAGGGTCGAGCATCGCCGACCTCCAGTCGGCCGGCTTCGACCTCGCCGCGGAGATCAAGCCCCTCTTCACCCTCAAGAACTTCCGCGAGATCAAGGACTACTACGGCGGCCGGACCTTCTCGGACAAGTTCCTGAAAGAGACCCTGGGCTACTCCGCGAGCGAACTCAAGACCGAAGGGTCGACCATCGGCGACCTGCGGACCGCCGGGTTCAACATCCTCACGGACATCAAGCCGCTCTTCTCGGCCAGCGACTTCGCCGCGATCAAAGACTACTACGGGAGTCGCCAGTACCCGGCGTCCATCCTCCGGACGGAGCTGAGGTACAGCGCCCGGGAGCTGAAGGAAGCGGGCCTTCCCATCCGCGAGCTCTTCCAGGGCGGCTTCACGAAGCAGCAGCTGAGAGACGCGGGGTTCACGGTTGAAGAAGTCGACGCGCTCTAGCGTCTAACATACTACGGAGGTTTCCAATGAAAATGTTCATCCTCGGTTCCCTGCTCGCAGTCACTTCCCTGTCCGCCTTCGCGCTCGAAACGGTGAGCATCAGCGAAATGGAGAAGGGCCAGTACAAGCCGCACGAAGGGGCGTGGTACGTGAGCGGGAAGGACTTCGCCGAGCAGTTCGCCCTTGAGCCGTTCTCGAACAACCACCCGGAGAAGCAGCACGAGCTCGGCCTCTGGATCAAGCTCCGCGGAGACAAGGACGTGGTTAACCTGTCCTACTCCGTGAAAGACCTCTCCTCCGCCATCGCCCTCAAGGCACTCCTGAAGAGCTCGAAGCACGCCGACCTCACCGTGCGCCGGACCGGGCTCAACATGTTCGAGATCGAACGGCTGATCATCCGCGACTAATTTTTATTCTAATAAGACCTGCGCGGGAAGGGCCATCCTCCTCGCGCAGGACTCCAGAAGGTAAACGGACTAAGTCGCTTATGCGAAGTTAGACCTTATCAGAAGGTAGCACCTTACTCCAGGACCGTGCCCTAGTAAGCTTATCCTAGTCATAGGAGGGCTTATGAATCTCACGCTGACCTTCATCCTGTTCCTCTTCGCCCCGGCCATCCACGCGAAGGCCCAGGAGCTCCCGAGCTGCCGGGCCCTCAGCACCCTCTGGGTGAAGTCCTACTACGCTAAGCTCAACCCGAGCTGGAGGAAGGCCCCGCTCAACTGCGACACGGAGCCCGCCGAACTGACCCCCAAAGAGCGAAGGAACGTCCTCGCCGCGAGGGCCGCGTACGTCCTCGATCGGACACGGTTCTCCTACCGGCCGCAGGACATTTCGGCCAGACCCATCGTCTCCTCCGGACGGATCCAGGCCCCGCCGCGATCCATGCTCGACTGGGTATCCCGGAGGATGGACCGGCTGGTTTACAACGAACGCGCGACCTACGCCTTCGCGCACCGGAACAACGGAGTCGGTGAGGTCCACCTGCCTCCGACGGACTTCCACATGACCCGTCCGGGGGAACGCGGGATCGGTCTGGCCGCCCAGCTCATCCACGAAGCCCGGCACCTCGGGATCCCGGACTATGGCCACGTGGCCTGCGGGGACACCGACCAGTACAACTGTGATGCGACCATCAGCGAAGAGTTCGACCACGGCGGGTCCCACGCGGTGGCGGCCCTCTGGCTCTCCTGGGTCTACAAGTTCTCCCACTGGCCTCGGTCTGAGAAGCGACGGGCGGCGGAGACGGTGAGGTGGGTCCTGCGGACCCGGATCAACGATGGACACGCCGTCAGGAACGCCTTCTCCCTCCGCTACCTCGGCACTCCCCTTGACCCCTAGGGTGTAAACAGAATAGTCAGTCTCTGTAGAAAGTAACTCCTCCCCAGCTCGCGGTACCAGTCCTCTGAGATTTCTCGGATAATGGGAACATGCTTAGCTTCCTCACCCTCCTCCTCCTTACGTACTCGAGCATCGCCGGCGGTGCCATCGACGGTTGCCCCTCCGCCCTCCGACCGCAGGGCAAGGACTGCGTCTACCACGCGGGGGACCTCACGGCGACGGACTTCAGCTGCTCGGTGATGAAGGGCCAGTTCGGCGACCTCAACTGCTTCGAGTCTGCGGGCAAGAGCTGCGAGGCCTGGGCCATCGACACCTGTGGGTCGATTAAGAAGAAATGCGACCGCCTCGCCGTCCCCGGCGCGCTCAGACGGTACGCGGGCAAGGACCTCGAAGTGGCCCGGACGTCTCTGTCCTTTTGCAGAAACGCGACCTTCACCATCCTCGACTCCGCGGGCGCCCCCGATCCGGCCAAGCCTCCGGTGAGCCCGGAGGAGCTGCGGGCCAGTAGCCTCAAGAGCTCCGTCCCCGGCGGGGACACGTACACCAACGACTCGCTCCCGGTCGTGCCGTCGTTCCAGGACGCCCTCCCTGAGGACTACAAGATGTGCCTCGGGCGGACCGACCTGGAGCAAGGGGACTGGGTCCGGGTCTCTACCGCGAGCTTCCCCGGCGCCACGCCTCGCACGAACTACAGCATCCGGAAGCGGGGCGGCCAGTTCGACGTGAAGATGAACTTCTTCCTGACCTACCGGGGGGACCCCGCGGACCGGGACGAGGTCGTGGGGAAGATCCTCCGCGCGAAGGGTTGCATCGAGCAGTTCTTCGTCCGCCACAAGATCAACCTGCAGCTCGGCTTCCACACCGAGGGGGGCCTCCGCGCCTGGTACGAATCCGACATCGCCGACGTCTACATCTCAAAGCACTCCGATAAGGGCATCTCCACCACCAACTGGGCACTGGTCTCCCCGTCGAACAACAACCAGGAACTGCCCCCGGCGGGTCTGTGCGGAGTCCTCGCCCACGAGGTCGCCCACCGCATGGGTCTGCCGGACCGGTACGCCGATCCGAACGTCCCGGACCGGGAGCAGTACCTCGCGCCGGACGACACGCTCATGAACCTCGGCGTGTTCGGAGTCCACACCGCGTACCTCACCGACGCCGACCTTCGGATCATCACCGAACCGCTCTGCGCCTACGAGACGACGCAGGTTCGACCGGTGCCGACGCCGGCCCCCACGCCGAGAGCGAAGCCGTACTAGAGCGTCTGCGCGGAAATCACCCCATCAGACAAACTACTTCCCCCATCACTTCTATTAATTAGACGGACTCCTCCCGAAGGCGTATCCCATCCTCCCATAAGGAGTCCATCATGCGAGAGTTACTTTTCATCATCGGCGTCTTACTCAGCCTCACCGCGAGGGCCGCCGTACCACCACCGGCCATCGACTGCGAGTCCATCAACCGCTGGAACCTGGGGCAGCAGGAAACGCCGCCGATGCCGCTCAACCTCTTCTACGAGATCAACTTCATCCCGACCGCGAAGAGCCACACCTCCGGCGGAGAGAGCTTCCACGTCTACATGGCCGTCTTCACCCTGAGAGACCTACGGACGAAGGCCGCCCTGAAGCCTCCGGAGAAGCGGGCCATCACGGTCCAGATTTCCACCGCCGGTCCCGTGAGGCAAATGGCCGCCTACGTCGGAGAGAACTCGAAGGACGGCCGGTTCACCTTCAGTTTCCTGCCGGGGTACTCCGACTACCTCTCGACCTTCGGGATGTACGGCTAGTCCAAGAATCCGCAGACGGTGTCCTCGAAGATGGAGTACGTCTGTCGCCTGACGAGCCGGCGGGAACTCTAGTGCCAAGAAAGAGCCGCACTGGGATCTTTACCTTCGCCGGCTAAGCCCCGGTAGGAGCGTCGATCCCGAGTCCGTTGGCGATTTATGTTTTGGGGAATCCTGTTCTATCCTACAATGAGCCTACCAACGTTCTCAGAAGGAGACCAGAATGAAAAAGTACCTCGTTGCCCTTTGCCTGTTATCCCTTCAGTCGATCGCTCTGGCTTACGAAGAAGAGGAGATCTTCTGCCCGCAGATGGACACCTCAGTCACTACGAGTGTCTCCGCTGTCTACCAACAGCATCCGACCGAGGGGTGGCAGGGAAATACCTCCGGCGGGGGCGGGTGGAGCACGAAGCCGTCCCGGGTCTGGCCATCGGGGGACAGGTCCTTTCAGTTAGACTGTGTGAGACAGCATGTCTGCAACGATCCGAACACAGCACTCGAAGGTTGCCAGACGATTACCAAAATCGCCAGCGATTATGATTCTTGTAGCATCAAGGCCGATGGCTCGGCTTTCCTCTGCGTCCGTGAGGCGAAGGTGAAGATCAGATTTCCCTTCGGCTCTAGTCTCTAAGGAAAACATAGAACGAGGGCTCCCGACCAACCGCCGCAGTAGCCGGGGGTCCTCGTTGACTCATGGAAAATTGCGCTACGACTGGATGGATGCTAGCATTTTCCCAGACACGTAACCCGCGGGGGCCTGAATCCATCTCGTCTACCTCATCCTAATCTATATCTTCGTTTCCGCCGTGACCGGCTGGGGCATGCCCGAGGAAGAACTCGGACGCACCAAGGCCAGTACTCTCCTTCCGTACTTCGAGAAGCTTCCCTCCGGAGAGCTCGTCAATTCCCAGGGCCTCGTTCTTCGCTACCGGTACTCCTCTCCTCCGGAGGCGAAGAAAGCTCTGGTGATCCTCCCCGGCCGGACCGAGCCGGCCATGAAGTACGCAGAGCTCATCCGCGACCTCGAGGCGCAGGGGATCCGGGCCTTCGTCCTCGACCACCAGGGGCAGGGGAGTTCGCAGCGGTCGCTGAGCGATCCGGACAAGGGCCACGTCGCGGACTTCGCCGACTACGTGAGAGACGTGAAGCTCTGGATGGACACCGTGGTCCTTCCGGCCACCGGAGGTCAGGAGCTCTACCTCCTGGGCCATTCGATGGGCGGACTCATCGGAACCTACTACGTGAGAGACAATCCGAAGGTCTTCCGGAAGATGGTCCTCAGCACCCCCCTCTTCGAGCTCGCGGCGGAGCCCGTCGGGGAGACCGTCGCAAGAGGAATCTTCTGGATCCTGAAGACCCTGGGAAAGGGCGAAGACTACATCCTGGGTCGGGGGCCCTACGTTCCACAGGAAGACACCTACTCGGAGAACTTCGTCACCCACAGCCGCGCCCGCTTCGACATGAACAAGCTCATCTACACCAAACGCCGGGAGACGGCCCTCGGGGGGCCCACCGTTAACTGGGGCCTGGAGATCATCGACCGGTCCCGCGAGGTCCTGTCCTTCGCAGAGCAGATCAAGCTCCCGGTGCTCCTCTTGCAAGCGGGCCTGGACCGTTACGTGAAGCCCGAGCGGCAGAACGAATTCTGTAAGCTCGCGCGGGACTGCCGGATCTCCACCTACCCGGAAGCCTACCACGAGATCCTCAACGAAACGGACCGGATCCGCAGCCGAGCGCTGGCGGAGCTGCTGGCCTTCCTCCGGTAACCGGGGTCGCTACCGGACGATCCTCGCCGGCACCTTCGGCCTGTGCCAAGAAACAGAGGGCTTTGGACGCAGGCATGCCTTCAGGTACGAAGGCTAAGTCGGGACAAGTGGGCGACCGAGAAAAGTTGTGCCCCCCTTCCTCCAGCCTTAGCTAAACTGGGTAGATGAAAGTCACCCTCTCCGGACTTTTCCTCTCTTTCCTCTTGGTCAGCTGCACCCCTGCGACCCAGGAGCAAGACGAAGAGACCGTCCAGCAAGGGGTCAGGTCTCCCATGAAACCCAATCCGAAGAACAGGCCGCCGGTCGTCAGCGCCGGGCCGGATCTCTCGGTGAACCTCCCGGATAGTCTCGACCTCCGGGGTACGGCTTCCGATGACGGTCTCCCTGCGGGATCGACGCTCTCCCGGCAGTGGACGAAGGTCTCGGGCCCCGGGGCGATCTCCTTCGCTACCCCGGCCCTTGCGTCGACCACCGCGGCCTTCTCCGCCGCCGGGACGTACCACATCCGGTTCACGGCCTCGGATGGAATCCTCTCTTCCTCAGATGATCTCATTGTCATCGTAAGTCCCGGTTCCACGACGCAACCACCGTCGACCACGGCGGGCTGCGACTTCTACGTCGCTCCCAGCTCCCGGGACATCTCCCTTGGCCAGACCGCGACCGTCGCCGGGACCCCGCAAGGCACCGGGAGCCTCACCCAACCCTGGGACCTTCAAACCGCGCTCGACAAGCCATCGTCCCTCGTCACCGGGAAGTCGATCTGCCTGCGCGGGGGGACCTACAGAGGAGGCTACCTGAGTAACATCTCCGGCGCCGCGGCCGCCCCGGTGAAGCTCCGGAGTGCGCCCGGCGAGTGGGCGAAGTTCGATGGGTTCCTGAAGACGACGCTCGCGAAACCTTTCCTCGCTTCCGACACGAGCATCACTCTCTCCGCAGACGTCTTCCCGCACCGGCTCCCCGAGCACGCGGTGGACGTCCTCGTCTCCTGGCAGCCAGGCGCGACGGCCACCGCTCCCGGGGACGTGAGCCTCTACGAAGAGATGCAGCTCCGGAACCCGGTTTCGAACGGCGACGGGACCATCACCTACACGCAGATCCTCTTCCGGTACAATCCGAAGGACCACCCCGCCGGGCACAGCGTGGTCCTCGGCGAATCGAGCCTGAGCGTGCGGGGAGCGCACACCTGGGTCATGGACCTCGAGTTCATGAGCTCGGATCCGACTCGGCTCCTCGACGTCGGCGGCGTCTACCAGGGGAAGAGCCGCGGGGGGATCGAGCTCCACGGTGCCTACGCCAAGCTCATCAACTCCGTCTTCCACGACTCCTCCCAGATCGGCTTCTGGGCCGGCTCCGTCGGCGGCGAGATCCACGGGGTGCTCAGCTACAACAACGGCTGGCTCGACCCCGTCCGGGGCCACGGCCACGGGATGTACATGCAGAACCCGAGCACGGCGGTCGACAAGCACGTGAGGAACAGCATGGTCTTCTGGAACTCGGCCACGGGAATGAAGGCCTTCGGTGAGCGCGGGTTCTCGAACCGCTTCATCGTCGACCAGATGACGGCCTTCGACAACTCCATGTGGAACGTGGAATTCGGAAGCGGCGACGACCCGACCCACCAGGCGACGATCAAGAACAGCGTCCTCTACCGAACCGGGCTCGCGGGAGCGGAGAACCTGCGCATGGGTTACCGGGTGCCGGGCTCGACCGGTGCGAACGTCCTGGACAACCTCCTCCTCGGCGGAACCCCCGCCTTCTCGATCAACGACTTCACCAGTGGGGAGGTCACGGGGAACACCGTCGTCTCCTCCTACCTAGCCCAGGCTCAGCTCGGCGCCGTCCCCTTCAGCGCCTTCACCTGGAACAACAACCGGTACCACGACCTTTCTGCGGCGACCTCCTGCAACGATCCTGGGAACGGAGTTCCCCAGCGGCTGACCTTCAGTGCGAAGAATCCGACTCCGCACCTCTTCACCTGCGGCGGCGGAGGCCAGGCCGGAAACCTCCCCTTCCACGGGGTCTCCGAGGGCTGGAGGCAGTTCACAGGGTACGATGCGAACTCGTCCTACGCCACCGGACTTCCCACGGGGGCCGAGGCGCTGAAGATCAAGTACTTCAGGAACGACTACCAAGCGGGCCGGGCCCACATCATCATCGTCAATTGGGCGAACCTCGACTCGGTGACCGTGGACCTTTCGCAGACGGGCCTCGTCGCCAACCAGCGCTACGAGATCCGGGACGCGCAGAACTACTTTGGCCCCGCGGTCCGGAGCGGGACCTACGCCGACGGTCAGACGGTGGCCCTTCCGATGAATCTCACCAGCGTCGCCGCTCCCGTGGGTAACTACTGGCTCAAACCCACCCACACCTCGAAGCAGTTCGGGACCTTCGTCGTCGTTCCGCTCCGGTGACGGACCTGCCGGTGCCGCAGGTGATAGCAGGGCTTTCAGTCCTCTCCAACAAACTTAAGCTTGGCTTAAGGTGTCTCGGGCCACTACTGTAGACGCTCCTGGGAAACTAGTATAAAAATTCTTTATCAATTTATAGCCTAGGAGTTCAGGTTGCAGCAATTCATCATGGTAGTTGAAGACGACGCGGACATTAGCGAAAGCATGCTCGACGCGCTGGAAATTGAGGGCCACTCCGTTCGAGCATTCCGAAATGGTCAGGACGCGCTTGTAAACCTACGAAGTGGAGAACTCCCGCGGTTGATCCTCCTCGACCTCATGATGCCCACCATGGACGGCTGGAAGTTTCTCGAAGCGAAGAAGCAGTCTCCCGCACCCATCGCTCAGATCCCAGTGGTGATCCTCTCGGCGGTCGCAGACATGAAGCGGACGAGCACCGTCGGCGACTACGAATACATTAAAAAACCCTTAGACCTGGAGGAGCTC
>SXUH01000258.1 GCA_005791855.1 Bdellovibrionales bacterium | reverse complement strand
TCTCGCTGGACTCCGTGATCACCGCCGTGGGGATGGCCAACCAGGTGTCCATCATGGTCGTGGCCATGCTCATCTCCATGGCCATCATGCTCGTCTCCGCGGGCAAGATCAGCGGCTTCGTGGACAAGCACCCGACGATCAAGATCCTCGCCCTCTCGTTCCTCCTGCTCATCGGCGTCATGCTGGTGGCCGAGGGCATGGGCGCGCACATCTCGAAGGGCTACATCTACTTCGCCATGGCGTTCTCTCTGGGAGTCGAGCTCCTCAACATGCGGTACCGGAAGAAGAAGGCTTAGGCCTTACTGGTATTCCTTGGGGTAGAGGTCGGCGTTGAGGTGCCTCAGCACCTGCAGCACCTTCGCCAGGTGGAGGTTCTCGTCTCCGCCTTCGAGGCGCTTGAGGAAGGCGAGGCCCACGCCGGAGAGCTTGGCGAACTCCTCCTGGGTGTACCCTCTTTCCTTTCTCTTCTTCCGGATGAAATAGGCAACGGTTCCGAGCTCTTTCTCAATCTGCGCATTCGACCGACGGGTACCTTCCATGTCCTTCCCTCACCTTTTGCTCTATTTTAATCTGGAATAGATTTTTCGCAAGGGTGATGAGGGAAGGCGCGGAAGGGATGCTAAAAGTAAAACGATCGGGAATCCACTGGTACCAGTTCGGAGCTAAACCCTAGTCCTGGAACTCGGTGAGGTCCGAGGTGTCCACGTCGAAGGGCCGGTCCCCGGGTTCGTACTCCGTGTTGTGGTCCACGACCTGGTCCTTCGGGTTCTTCCGGATCTTGTAGAAGTTGAACCGCTCCTTCCCGCTGTCTTCCTGGGCGACGGTGGTTCCGTTTCCGACCGCGGTCACACCGGACTTCGGCTCGAGGGACTGGGCGAAGGCCTTGCTGGCGGCGGACTTCTTACCTCCGAGGATCGAGAGGGCGCTCCTGCCGTTTCCGTCCTTGGACCGGAAGTCGGCTCGCTGTTCCTTCCAGTAGCCGAGGACCGGAAGGCAGTCGTTCTGCGCGGCCAGGGTGAGCGGCGTGGTTCCGTTCTTATCCTTCGTGTTCCAGCCGAGGCCCTTCTCGTGGAGGATCGGCGTGACCTTGTGGGCGCAGGACGAGCTCGCCAGGTGCATGAGCGTCCACTTGTCCGGGCCGTAGGTCAGGTCGAGGGTGGGCTTCTCCTCCATCAGCTGGTTCAGGAGGGCCGGGTTGTTCTTCGTGGTGGCGATGGAGAGGATGTCGTAGTCCTTCCCCGGCGCCTGGGTGACGTACTTGATCTTCCGGAGGCTCAGGAGCTTCATGAAGGACTGGCGCTCGTAGACGGCCATGCCCTCGGCGACGGTGAAGGTCATGCCTTCGATCACCGGCAGGTTCGAGTGGATGTCTCCGCCGGCGGCGAGGAACTTCTCGAAGGCCTTCTGGTCATTCTTGATCAGGGCCATGAGGGCGTCTTCGCTGAGGTTGCGCTTGGTCCCCGTGACCTTGCCCTGGCCGTAGAAGTAGCTCCCGGTGCCGCACATGAATAGAAGGAGTGCTGGGATGATGAGTTTCTTTTGAGTTTTCACAGATGCCTCCCATGGCTTCGTTGTCAGATGGGTCCATTCTAGTCCTGACCGAAGCGAATTAATTGTTTTTAGCTCTTCTTCTGAGATTCTAATGCCTTGGTTCTCATCGGCGGGTCGGGGGAAAAGTGGAGCTTTTTGTTGAGATGACAGGAATAATTGGCAGTTTGCAGATTTCGGCTACAATGAATCAATGAAGTACCTGCTCCCCTTGCTCCTCCTGACAGTCATGGCCCCCGGCCTTTGGGCATCCCCGGCCGAGGAGCCGAAGGAATTCAGCATCCCGATCCTGGACAGCGCCCAGGACCTGCTCGGGAACCGGGCCAACTTCGCCGCCAACAACTTCGACTCCTTCTTCGCGACGGAGCGGGCGGACGACGAATTCGGGCGAAGCCGGATCCGGGTCCGGTCCGCGTTCAACATGCGGGAGGACACCCACTCCTTCGTGAAGAACCAGTACCGGATCAACCTCCGCCTCCCCCACCTCGAGGAGAAGTTCAAGTTCTCCTACTTCGAGAAGGACGACAAGAAGAGCAAGACCAAGAAGTCGGCCCGGGAGCAGAAGAAGAAGATCGACATCAACAAGCTCAACACCGGCTGGATCTTCAACGCCGACGCGAGCTTCGCCCTGTCGATCCCACCGCGGGTGACCACGCGAGCGCGACTCCGGAAGAACATCCAGACCGGGACCGTCATCCACCGCTTCGCCGAGACCCTGACCTTCGTCACCAACGAGGATGGCCTGCAGGACGAGACCGAATTCCTCTCCGACCAGCAGCTCACCGATGACCTCCTCTTCCGATTCTACAACTACAAGCGCTGGCGGATCAGCTCCAAGGAGTTCACCACGGCCCACGGCCCGACCCTCCTCCACCGGATCACCGACAACGACGCCTTCGCCTACTCCTTCATCGCCGCGACGAACGTGGAAGATAAGACCATCTACCTCAGTAACTACCGGATCGGGTTCAACTACCGGAGGAACCTCTACAAGAACTGGATCTACTCGGACTTCATCACCGGCCTGGATTTCCCGAAGCTCGACTCCTGGCGGAGGTCTCCGTTCATAACGATCCAGATGGAATTTCTCTTCGGGACGTAAAAAAAAGCCCGGCGTGGAGCCGGGCTTCTGGTTGCTTGGATTAGAGAGTCGCCACGAGGGGGGCGATCAACAGAGAAACGACCGACATGACCTTGATCAGGATCGCGATCCCTGGACCGGAGGTGTCCTTGAACGGATCCCCCACCATGTCACCGACCACCGCGGCCTTGTGCGTATCGGAGCCCTTCTTGTGGCCCGGGAGCTTCCCCTTCTCGATGTACTTCTTCGCGTTGTCCCAAGC
>SXUH01000257.1 GCA_005791855.1 Bdellovibrionales bacterium | reverse complement strand
CGAGAAGGTGGACGAAGACCAGGTGACCCTCGACGACTTCGTGATGAAGGCCACCGAGGACCCGGAGGTGATGTACCGGAAGCTCCTGAAGATCATCGACGGCCTCTCCGACGTCTACATCCGCGACCTCCTCCGGAGCATCGTCACCGATGGAGAGATCGCCCGGCGGCTCAAGATCTGGCAGGCGGGGAAGACCATCCACCACGCCTACCGCTCGGGCCTCCTCGAGCACATCCTCTCCTGCACGGAGCTCGCCCTGCTGCTTTCTCCGCACTACCACGTGAACCCGAACTACGTCGTCGCCGGCTGCGTCCTCCACGACCTGTGTAAGATCTACGAACTCACCGACGGGATCAACGTCGAGTACACGGAGGAGGGGAAGCTCGTGGGCCACCTGGTGAAGGGACTTGAGATCGTCGACCGCTTCTCCTACCGGATCCGGAACTTCCCGCACTACACGCGCGTCCACCTGAAGCACATCCTCCTCGCGCACCACGGGGAGTACGAGTACGGATCCCCGAAGGTCCCGCAGACCTCGGAGGCCTTCCTCGTCCACCTCATCGACCACATGGATTCGAAGATGGCGGCGGTGGACATCATCAAGAAGAACGATTCGACCACGGGCCACTGGTCCGGCTTCGTGAAGCACCTCGACCGGATCGTCTACAAGTCCGACCTTCCGTTCTACCCGGAGTACATCCAGGACGAGGACGGGCCACACGACGACCGGCCCCACGCCGCGCACGCGGCGAAGCCCGAGCCGCGGGTGCAGAGTCCGGCCCGCGCCGAGGTCCAGCCGAAGACCAGTCTCGGGAAGATGCTCGGTGGGTTCAAGGTCGAGAAGTGATCACTTCAAGCTCAGGGAATCCGTGAGCGTGTCCCCGGTCTTGAACGGCCGGAGCGTGCACTTGTTCAGGTCGACGACACTCACCACCATGGTCTTCACGGTCTGCGAGTCTCCGTTCTTCCAGTTGATGTCGAGGTCGAAGTTGGCGATGAGGAAGTTGTCCACCTCCACCTTCATCAGGTAGTCGGAGACGACGATGTTCTTTGCCTTGGCGATCCCGGTGATGCCCTTCTCGTCGTTCACCGGCATGGACTTGTCGTAGGCGGCCACCATTTCTTTTCGAAGTTCGTCGACGTCGCAGTTGGCGAAGGCGCCGGCACTCACCATAAGCAATAGGGCAAAAAAGATTTTCATCGCAACTCCTTAATCAAAATAGCTGATTAAAGAGAACATAACCAATTTACTCTTGCAAAAAGTGCCGAACTCCCGTCGGAAAAATTTAGGTTCAGTAATGAGAACTACTATAACTTGAATTCATATTCTAAAGCGTGTCATAATTATACCTGAACAATTTATTCTAAGAGTTAATTTGTATTCTTGCTGACGCAGTTCATTAGTACAATTGTGGAAACAATCAACTAGAGAAAAGAATGACTCGAACATCACAAACCGATGAGGAGCTTAGGATCAGTAAACTCCTGGTCGCGAAGGCAACTCTCAACCGCTACCCGAGGACCAAGATCCTCGAATCCTATTTTCTCCGGATGGAAAATCCGGACTCCGGATCGCAGGCCCCCCTGGGCCTCGAAGAGCTCTACGCCGTCGACATCGACTTCGTGAAGGAGTTCCTCCTGGGCCAGCACCCGCAGGATGACATCCTCGCGAGCCTCCTCAAAATCTCCGGCTAGAACTCATTTAAAGCCTCATCTTCGTCGTTGCCCGCACCGGCGGCCCGGGTCGTCGCTCCTTCCTGCGGCGTGCAGTAGCACGCTTCAGTCGTCACTCCTAGTCGCCTAGAATCTGAGACTTTAAATGAGTTCTAGTCCCGAAGCTTCGGAAAGCACCGGAGTGAATTCTCGTACACCGTCTGCACCAGAGTTCCCAGGTCCTGGGCCTTGAGCTCGGCGATCTTCTGCGCGATGAAGGGGAGGTAGTAGGGCGCGTTTTCCTTCCCGCGGTGGGGAACGGGGGTGAGGAAGGGCGCGTCGGTCTCGAAGAGGATCCGGTCCACCGGCGCGAGCCTCACCACGTCCTGGACGTTCTCCGCCTTCTTGAAGGTGATGATGCCGTTGAAGCCCAGGTGGAACTCCTCGGCGAGGACGAACTCCGCGAACTCCCGGCTGGAGGTGAAGCTGTGGACCACGCCCTTCCTCCGGAGCTTCGAGGAGAAGTTCCGGAGGATCGCCGTGGTGTCCGCCTCCGCGTCGCGGGTGTGGATCACCACCGGCAGGTCGAGGTCGCAGGCGAGCTGCAGCTGGGTCTCGAAGACCTCCCGCTGCACCTCCGGAGGAGAGTTGTTGTAGTGGTAGTCCAGGCCGATCTCTCCCACCGCGACCATCTTCCTCAGCGACGAGCGCTGGCGGATCTTCTCGAACTCCAGCGCCGTGGCTTCCTTGGCGTCGTGGGGATGGATCCCCTGGGTGAAGTAGACTTCGTCGCAGGCGTTCGAGAGCTCGAGCACCTTATCGAGGTTCTGCGGATCCACGCCGATGGTCACCACCTTGGTGATCCCGGCGTCCCGGATCTTCTCCCGGAGGTCCGCCAGCGGGAGCTCCTTCAGGTAGTCGAGGTGGCAGTGGGTCTCGACGTACCTCATTTCTGCCCGCGGAGGATGTCGTCGAAGATGGCGAAGAACTGGTTCGACGGGATCGTCCCTTCGATCTTCTTCCCGTTGACGATGATCGTCGGGGTGGACTTCAGGTTGAACTTCGTGCTCTGGTTGATCCCGGCGATGACCCTGTTCTTCGCCTCGGGGTCTTCGAAGCACTTCTCCAGCCCGTGGGAGGCGGCGAGGTCCCGGAGCAGCTGGGTATTGAGCCGGTCCTGGCCCTCGAAGATCTCGTCGTGGACCTCGAGGAACTTCTTCTCGTCGCAGGCCGCGAGCTGAGCGGCGTCGCAGGCGTGCTCGTGGAAGCCGCTCTTCACGTTGGAGTTACACTTGTGGTCCAGCGGGTAGAAGAAGTACTGGATGGACACGGCCTTCGGGTACCGCCGGACGAGCTCGGGCAGCTGCTGGGCCACGACCTTGCAGAAGGGACACTGGAAGTCGGAGAAGACGCTGATGCGGATGGGAGAGTCGGCGAACTTCTCCGTGGCCAGGTGGATCTTGTAGGGAGATTCCTGGTCCGGGTCTCCGAGGGACGGGAGCTTCCGGAACTGCTCGACGATGCTGGTGTTGATCTTGTTCTTCGTGTCTTCCTTGGCCCGCGTGTTCTGGAACATGAGGAACGACCCGACCGCGAGGATGATCCCCCAGGCCACGGTCACCCGCGCGTCCGGCGCCCAGGAGCGGATCCCGTACCGGTGGATGAGGAAGGCCGCGATCCCCGAGAGGACGTAGTAGACGGTGCAGAACGGACACAGGCTCCCGAGGGCGACGAGGGAGTAGACGAAGAGGACGACGCAGCCGAGGAAGTTCACCTTCGAGACCACGCTCGAGGTCCGCTCGAGGGCTTCGCTCGGCATGAGGCTCGAGAAGAGGAAGAGGAGCCCGACGATGATCCCGAAGAAGGAGATCGGCACCCCCGCGACGTTCGAGAGCGGCGAGTAGGTCGCGGTGTCGCAGTTGAAGAAGTTCGAGACGTCGCACAGGCTCTTCGGGCCCCCGAGGCGGGTCGGGTAGAGCGTGTCGTAGAAGTGGGTGGTGAGGTAGATGCCGACGCCGATCATCGCGAGCGCGGTCAGGATGAAGATGAAGTTTGGCGTGGTGATCCCGTTCGTGGTGAGACCCTTCCGGTGTTCCATGGAGATTATCCTTTTATGTAGAGATTCCAGTTTCGTTGGTTCGGCTTGTTTCTTCGGTAGCTGTGGAGCTTGCGGTCGCAGCAGGTGCAGGCGTCGCTGACGTCGATCGCCATCTCCGGGTTCACCGAGAGGAGCTGCTTCCGGGCTTCCTCTCCCAGGTCGAAGAAGAACCGGTTCTCCGACTCCAGGAGCGGGCTCTCCGGGAAGTTCTGGGCGAAGTCCTCCGACACCTCGAAGCAGCAGTCGTGGATGAAGGGGCCGATGAAGGCGGCGTACGGCCTGATCAGGGAGACCTCCGGCCGAGACAGGATCTCTCCGGCCAGGCCCCGCCAGCCCGCGTGGACGCACACGACACCCTTCTCGCCGAGGATCACCACCGGGAGGCAGTCCGCGGTCTTGATCGCCACGGGCCTGTCCATGTCTTCCCACGAGAGGATCATCCCGTCGGCCTCGGCCGGCAGCGTTTCGACGGAGACGATCTCCGTGCCGTGGACCTGGGTCACCTGGTGGAACTCGAATGGCGGCTTCTCGGTCCAGGTCTCGAACCGGCCGACCGGGAGGGTGCGGGAAAATGCGACAGTCATGGGGGTAGTATACTTCTAAAACCTACTCCGAGAAAGCTCTGATTGCGGCCCGGAAGGTCTCCGGCGGCGGAGCGGAGAAGTGGAGGGTTTGCTTGGTGACGGGGTGGACGAACCCGAGCTCCTTGGCGTGCAGGAGCTGGTGAGGGTAGGACTCAAGAATTGCCCGGACCCGCTCCGGGAGCTTGTGCAGGTGCTGGTGGTTCCCGTAGAGCGGATCGCAGAGGACCGGAGTCATCACCACCTGGGAGAGGTGGACGCGGATCTGGTGGGTCCGGCCCGTCTCGAGGCGGAGCTCCACGTGGGTCGCCCCCTCGTAGTTCTTGAGGGTCTTGTAGTGCGTGACCGCCCGCTTGCCCACTTTCACATTGGCCGCCATTTTCAGGCGATTACTGGGGTGCCGGCCGAGGGTCGAGACGATCGTCCCCGTGAGGTCCTTCGGCTTCCCCGCGACCAGCGCTTCGTACTTCCGGTCGATGTCGTGGGCGGAGAAGAGGCTCACCAGGCCCTCGTGGGTCGCCTGGTCCTTGGCCACGACCATCACCCCGGAGGTCCCCAGGTCCAGGCGATGGACGATGCCGGGCCTCTTCTCCGCGCCGACGCCCTTGAGGTCCGGGCAGCGGTGGAGGATGGCGTTGACGAGCGTGCCCGTGTAGTGCCCCGGCGCGGGGTGGACCACCAGGCCCGCGGGCTTGTTGACGATGATGAGGTGCGGGTCCTCGAAGAGGATCTCCAGCGGGATGTCCTCCGCGACGAGGTCGGTGGGGAGGGGCGGCGGCACCTCGACCTCGATCACCGTCCCGGCGAGCGGCATCTTCTTGAGCTCGAGCTTCTCCGACGAGGAGATCTGCTCGTCCTCGAAGAGGCGCCGGATGGTCGAGCGGG
The DNA here is from genome assembly GCA_005791855.1 of Bdellovibrionales bacterium. Classification (GTDB taxonomy): domain Bacteria; phylum Bdellovibrionota; class Bacteriovoracia; order Bacteriovoracales; family Bacteriovoracaceae; genus Peredibacter. The sequence goes on along the minus strand of SXUH01000257.1, from coordinate 145 downwards.
AGAACTGCGGGAGCTTCGCCACGAGGTAGAGGTCGAGGCGCTTGTGGAGGCTCCGGTCTTCCTCGGTCACGACGAGCTCGAACTCCTGGGCTTCGGAGACCTCCGGGCCCATTACTTCTTAGCTTTGAGTTTCTTGAAGTGGAGG
>SXUH01000256.1 GCA_005791855.1 Bdellovibrionales bacterium | reverse complement strand
GAGGTCGACGACCACCTGATCCGGCTTCAGCGAATAGAAGTGAGCATCGTCGCTGGCCAGGGAGGAGGATGGGCCGGGCTGAGGATAGAAGTACGTGTAGAGGTCTGCGTAGCCATCGATCGGCCTGAAGTACGAGCGGATGGAGGCCCTCTCCCCGACCTTCAGTGAAGAGATCCGCGCGTTCTCGGGGACGCTATCTCCGGGTTTGATGAGGTTGTGGTACCCTCCATTGGAGATGAACTTCGAACCGTGCTTTTCGATCGAGGCCTCGTAGTGCGCCATCCGAACCTTGTAGAGAGCGACGAGCTTCTCCCTCACCTCCTTCGGGACACTCGGATCTTCGAGGATGTGGTCTAGGGGTCTTCCGGTGACGTTTTCTACGTCGATGCCGGAGCGTGGAGTGGCCTCGATGAAGGGGTTCCCCCATTCGGTGTGCAGGACCCGGTACGGCGGGAGCTTCGCGTCCTGGAACTTCGCAACCTTGAACGCCCCCTCGGCCGGAGGCGAGTTAGCTAGCCACTGCGCGAGGTTCTCCATCTTCCTGATCTCGGACGTCGCCTTCCGGTCGATCTTGATCACCTTGACCCTCGTCACCGCGGCCGTCGTCTTGTCCTTGAAGGTGACGCGGAAGACTCCATCGCTCAACCCTTCCTTCGAGTTCAGCGTGGTGATCTCGGCGGTTTCAGTCCCTCCGAGTTCCAGGCCCAGGAAGTTCACGTCGAGCTCCAGCTGCGCGGGAGTGCTGCTGTTCACTTCCCGGATGATCTTCTTGCCGATGACCTCCTTCGTGGTGAGGTCCCGGATCGTGTCCTCGTACTCGGTGACGAACTCGCCGTCGCGCTCCACCGTCTGGAGCTTCCGAACCTCCCGGTACTGGTTCCTCGCGAGCCTGTTTTGGATCTTCATCCGCTCTAGAGAAAGGTCAGCCAGCTCTGCTCCGTTGTGGGCCTCTTCCCAGAGAAGAAAGCCCGCGATCCGATCTGGACAGGTGAGTTCATCAGCGGAGAGCAGTCCCTGCGTGCAGAGAACGAGGAGGAGAACTTCGCCTTGACCGAGAAGCCTGAAAGATTGAAAAAAGCTCATAAGGTACCTAACAAACTAGTATCGGATTCTTCAAAACTCGGGTAAAGTCGACTGGATCCGTCGGTAATCTAGGTACGAGCATGAAACTATCTCTTAGAAAAGCCCTCCGCAACGACGCCCCCGGCCTCTGCACCCTCATCAACTCCGCCTACCGAGGCGACGGCTCGAAGGTCGGCTGGACCACGGAGGCCGACCTCGTCAGCGGCCTTCGGATCGACGTCCCGGAAGTCGAGAACCTCATCTCCACCGACGGTAACAGCTTCCTCATGGTTACCAATGAATCGGACCAGGCTCTCGGTACGGTTCACGTTCTGGAAGAGCCCGAATCCCTGTACTTCGGCATGCTCGCAGTAAGTCCCGAGCTCCAGAACTCTGGCCTCGGGAAGCTCCTCATCCGCGAGGTGGAAACCCTCGCACGGCGCCTGGAAAAGAGGAGCCTCCGGATCAAAGTCATCCACCTCAGGCTCGAACTGATCTCCTTCTACGAACGCCTCGGCTTCGTCAAGACCGGAGCCTCGGAAACCTTCCCCTTCGAGGAACTCTCCAAGGTCAAGGATCTGCGGCTGCTGGAGATGGTCAAAGTTCTCTGAAAAGCTCAGCTCTTTTACTTCACCCGGATGAAGTAATGAGCGGCAGCCGCACGTGGAACGTCGACCCCTTCCCCGGCACGCTCGTGGCCCAGACGTCACCGCCATGGGCGCTCGCGATCTTCTTGGTGATGTAGAGACCTAGCCCTAGGCCGCTCACCTCGGAGGCGGAGATGGCCCGCTCGAAGCGCTCGAAGATCCTCCGCAGGTGCTCCTCGGGGATCCCCACGCCCTGGTCCCGGACCTCCAGGAACACCTGCCCGTCTCGTTTGAAGGCGTGGATGACGATCTCCTTACCCAGGCCGTACTTGATGGCGTTGCTCGCGAGGTTCGTCACCACCTGCTCGATCCGGATCTTGTCCCAGAACCCCTCGATGGGGTCGCAGTGCTCGAGGACGGGGAACTTGATGTCGGTCGAGGGGTAGACGTTCCGGAGCCGCTCGAGGAGATCTCGGATGAGGGCGCATAGGTCGAAGGTCTCGGGAGTGATGCGGAAGTTCCCCGTCGAGATCCGAGACACGTCGAGGATGTCGTCCACCAGCCTCGTGAGCCGATCGAGCTGCTTCTCCGCCTGGCCAACGAGCGTATCTACCCTCGGCTTGGAGTAGATCTCTTCGTTCCCGTTCCTGATGGCCCTCGCGGCCATCTGGACCTGAACCTTCAGCGAGGTGAGCGGGGTCTTCAGCTCGTGGGACGCGATGGAGAGGAACTCGTCCCTCGCGGCGAGGGAAGACCGCAGGTCGTCCTCGAGGTGCTTCCGCTTGGTGATGTCGTTTCGGATCGCGATGTACTTGAAGGGCCGGTCCCCGGCGCCGAGGAAGGGCACGATCACCGTATCGACCCAGTAGAAGCTCCCGTCCTTGGCACGGTTCTTGATCTCTCCGCGCCAGGTCTTCCCGTTCGTGATCGTCCTCCAGAGGTCGGAGAAGAATTCCTTCGAGTGGTAGGTCGAGTTAACCACGATGTGGGTCTTCCCGATGAGTTCGCTCCTCGAGTACTTCGAGATCTCACAGAACTTGTCGTTCACGGACGTGATGACGCCCCGGGCGTCGGTGGTGGCGATGATCGACGCTTCGTCGAAGGCGTCCTTGTAGTTGGACAGTTCCTTCAGGAGCTCGGCGTTCTGTGCCTCGGCCTTTTTCTGGGCGGTGATATCCAGGACGAAGCAGATGCACTCCTGCGATCCCTCTTCGATGACCGTCATCCCGACGACGACGCAGAGGCGCTGGCCATCCTTCCGGAACAGCTGCTTCTCGTAAGGGGGATAGACGCCCGTGCGCGCGAGGCCCGCGATGGCCTCTTCGTCCGCCTTGGTCCATTCCTCCGGAGTGAGCTTCTTGAAGATCCCCCGGGTGTTGAGGATCTCTTCCTTCGAGTACCCGGTCATTTCCTGGAAGGCCGAGTTCGTCTCCACGATCGATCCGTCGTCGAGCTTGAAGGTGACGACGCCGATGATGCTCGAGCTGGTGAGCTTGAGGGACCTCGAGCTCGATTCCTGGAGTTTCTCGTCGTGCTTCCGGAACTGTCGGAGGGTCTTGAAGACCAGGACGGTCAGGAAGATCCCGACCACACAGGAGATGATACCTCCAGCGAGGAGGAGCCCCGTCGCGGCCTTCGAGGCTTCCCCCGCGGCTCGCTTCGCCTCCTGGTAGAGCAGTTGTTTGTGGTTCTTAAGCTCCGTCAACGCGGCGTCGAGCTCATCCCGCTTCGGCTTCACCACCCGCTCCCACATCTCGCTCAGATCCTTCCCGTTCTTGAACGATCCGTTCATCAACTCTATCATCACCACGGAGTGCGCCTCCTCCGTTGCCTTTACCTCCTGTAAGAGCTCCAGGCCCTTCGGACTCGTCGTGTTTTCCTCGAGGGCCCCGAGCTGCCGCTCGATCTCCATCTCCCGGGCTTCGACTTCGTATCGGTACTTCGGATTCTGAGACAGGAAGAAGGCCCGGCTATGGGAGATCTTCTTCTCCGCGAGGAGGTGGAGTTCTTCCACATGGAGCAGGTCCCGGCCGGAGTTCTGGACGACCTGGTTGTGATTCGCGACGACAGTTTTCAAGACGAGGAAGGAGAGCGTACTCATGACGATGATGAGGACCACGGTTAGGGTGAACCACAGGCCGATCGTCCTTTCGAATCTCCGCAGTTCTTTGAAGACCGTCACCCTGGCTTGTCCTTGCACAGGAGATCGAACAAGTGGTCTACGTCGAAGGGCTTCTTCAAAAGCCCGCTGGAAAGGGCCAGGGTCTCCTTCGGCAGCTGCGCCGCCATCGCGGTCGCGACGATGACACTGATCTTCGCAAGCCAGTCCGGATGCTTCTGCTTCAGCTGCTTCAAGAAGGTGTTGCCATCCATGACGGGCATCATGATATCGAGGATGATGTGGGTGGGAAGTTGCTCAGCGCCAAGCTCTGCGAGCTTCGCCAGCGCAGTTTCGCCATTGTCCGCTAAGATAGTTTGATACCCTTCCGTGCTGAGTGCGAACTCAAGATTAAACCGGATGTCTGGGTCATCATCTACGATTAGAACGCTTCTTTTCATAGGCCCTCGTCGACTGCCATGGTACCACGGATTGAAAGGGGGTTTCGATACTCAGGTTGTTACGAATCTATTCCTGAAACCTGACCAAAAGAGAATGGCTCGTCACTGCTTCGCAGGAGCCAGGAAACTGACATTAGTATTGGGAGCCTTCACGGTCGGCAGCGGTTTCCCGTCACTATCCAGGGGATCTTTTTCCCGCAGAGCCGCTCTGATTTCCTTCACGACCTTCTTGTAGTCCGGGTTCTTGCTCCGGAGGGCCTTCTGGATATGTGACCGGAGAATCTCCCGGTCCCGCTTGAGCCACTTGAGCTGGGCGATGGCGTACTCGGCGGCTTCCTTCATGACCTTGGGTTCGCCACGGTAGAAAGCAGCCTTGTAGTCGTCGACCCGTTTCTCGAACTCGGCCTGTGTCTCCATCGCACTCTTCTTGAAGCTCACTCCCGGGAGGTTAACGTAATAAACCCGCTTCGATTTCTCCGTGATCTTGAACTGCAGGAACATGTTCACGAACCCATCTTTGACGTGGTTCCCATTCAGGGTCACACGAAGGTAGGCCGTCGCCCTTCCGGCCCGGATCGCCTCGGCGGTTTTAGTTACGAGGGCAAGATCGGTCCTATAGAGTATTGCGATCTGCTGCATCACCATCCGGGACACGGGTCCGTTTGCGATGAAGGCGATCTCGGCCAACCGGGCGTCGACCTCATCCATGTCTCTGAACTGATCGTAGAAGCCGGCCTGAGAGTAAGGAAACTTTCCTTGTTCTTTGGCGATCCAGAAGCTAATGAGCCGTCTGGCCTGCTCGAGGGAGACGTTCTTCCGGAGACTCATGGAGTCGCGGATACTTTTGTGGAACCGTTCATGGACGTCGAGGTTACTGAGCGAATCCACTCCTATGAAGGGCCAGAGAGAACCGACGATGATCTCCTGTTCCGTGGACTGGTAGCTCGCGTAGAAACCGTCCAGGGCGCAGCGGTAGGGATCGAAGGCGAGCACGGACCCTTTGTCGTGAGGTCCGAAGCGACCCGCTCTCATCGACTCCAGGTAGGTGGAGAGGGTCAACTTCTTATCACTCCGTGGCCCCCGGAGCACCCGGAGCCGGAGGTGCGCTCCATAGTTGGTGTCTTTCTCGATCTGGACCGCGAAGCCCTTGGCCCGGAGACTGTCGGCCATGGCGCGCACGAGCTCGTCGGAGGCTTTGATCTTTTCTTCTGGAGTCCCGTCCACGGAAACCTTCTGGAAGTGCTCCCGGGCCTTCTTCGTGACTTCGTCGTAGCTGGCGATGACTTTCTCGTCGAGCGGATAGTACGTCCCGGGGATGACTTCGGTGGTACCTTCTCGCTGGACCTGGACCTTCCAGTCTCCTTCGTCGTCGATGATGGTTCGAACCGTCCAGTCGTCACCCTTGTACCGGACCTTCGTGCCGACGCTTAATGTTGGCAGGGTGGCGTCTCCGAACTCCGGAAAGTAGACCACCGGGGTCTGAGCCGCCGTGAGGAAGTTTTGAATCCGGGCCTTGCATTCTGGATCGGAGGCGTTCGCGAGGACGGTGTCGGCGGAACACTGGTGAATGGCCACGAGGATGGAAACGAGGATGAGGGCTTTCATGGTGTCCCGGTAAGAGTGCTACAGAAGCTCATCGGTGAGGAAGAGAAATTCTGAAGTCTCCGACTAAAACCGTCCGGGCGTGGGCCACCTATTTACTCCCCTTCCTTTGTCGGTGATAATCACTGGACACAGAGATTACTCGAAGAGACGGTTGTTAGCCATGGCCCCATGTCGAAGCTAGAGAAAGGTTTGAAAGAATGGGTTGCGCTCGGCCTCATCAGCTCTGACCAGGCCGCGCGGATCCGTCACCATGAAGCAGCCAAACCAGAAGCTTCCTGGGTCCTCTCAGGGCTCCTCCTCCTGGGCGCCGGCATCGTCGGCATCGGTATTATCTCGTTGATCGCGGCGAACTGGAATGAGATCCCCGATCCCGTGAAGCTCGGCGGAGACTTCCTCCTTCTGACGGCTCTCGCCGTGGCAACATTCCGAAGCTGGGAAGCGAAGAAGGCCATTCAGTTCGAGGCCCTGCTTCTTTCTTTCCTCATCCTCTGCCTGGCGTCCATTGGCCTCATCTCGCAGATCTACCACACCGGCGGCAAGCTCTATCAGGCATTGTTGCTGTGGTCTCTGATCACCTTCGGAGCAGCGATCGCCGCACGACGGACCGCCGTGCCGTTCCTGTGGGCCGGCGCCTTCCTCACAGGCCTCGTCTTCACTGCCCTGGATTCGGTTGCCCTCCAGCCGATCTTCCAGCGGGATTACCACGCAGTGTTCATGGCGGTCCCACTCTTATGCGCGGGCCTCACGGTCTTGAGTAAGGGGCTGGCGGAAGAAAGCGGACCTACCCGAGCGTTCCGGTCCTGGACTTTGATCGCCGGCCTCCTCGCTCTGGTGGTTGCGGAATTCCCCGAGCTGTCTCGGTACAAGGTCGGCGAGGGCCAGACGGCGCTCGTTCCCGGGTACGTCCTAGGAACCGTCGCGGCGTTTGGAATCTGGAGAAGCTTCGGATACCGGAACATTCAAAAGAAACTCCTGCTCTTGACGCTAGGGTTGTTTTTCATCCCATTCCATCTCCCTCGGGTTGGTATCGAAGCACCCCTGACCTACGCGGTCCTCACCATCGCCGTCCTCAGCCTCGTTGCCATCTTCCTGGCGAGCCTCAAGGAGCGGCGGCTCTTTCAGTTGTTCCTCTCCTTCCTGAGCCTGCGCTTCCTCGTCTTGTACTTCCAAGCCTTCGGGGGCCTCGCCACGACCGGCGTGGGACTCATCATTTCCGGATGCCTCGTGATCGCCCTGGCGGTTCTCTGGAACAGGTACCGGACGGAGCTCGCCGTCTGGGCCGAGAGGTGGGTGCAATGATTCAGACGAGGAAAGCTCTCGCGTTCGTCCTCTCGTTCCCGATCTTCGCGCTGCTGGTGCTCACGGCCTACAAGGGTTACGTGCATTCGTATGGCCAGGAGATCATCCTGCCCATCACCGGCTACGACCCCCGGGACCTCCTCTCGGGCCACTACCTGATCTACGAGATCGACTACGGCGTCGCCGGAATCTGCTCGACGAATACTGGAAAGCAAGCTGGCTACGTCTGCCTCGAACCGAGGACGTTCTCCTATTCGGCCCCGGAGGATTGTGGAAAGCTCATCCGCGGAGAATGTACCGACGGGAGGTTCGAAGCCGGGATCGAGAGGTTCTACGTGCCGGAAGCAAGAGCAAGAGAGCTCGAAGAGCTCATCCGCTCGAAGGCCGCGAGCATCGTCCTCTCTCTTCCCCGCAGTGGCCAGGCGCAGGTGAAAGACTTGCTCCTCGATGGCGCATCTTGGAAGGACCTAAGATAGAGGGTTCCAGCAAGATGAAATCCGCTGGAACCACTCTGCCACTATCCCTTGAGACCTTCAGCCGCGATCGCCGCTCTCACGGAGTCCCTCGTCGAAACCGTCTCCATCAGGCGAAGGATGGACGCATAAGAGCTAATGTCAATCTTTAGCAACTGCGTCCACCGGAGGATGTTGAAGGCATACGCATCGGCCACCGTGAATCCATTCCCGAGGATGAAGGTATTCGACCGCAGGTGCTGGTCGAGGACTTCGAGCCGCAGGTGGAGCTTCTTCAGGAGCGACTCCCGCACCTCGTCCTTCACCTCGGGTGAGAAGAAGATCGAGATTCCCTTGTGCAGTTCGGTCGCGATGAAGTTGAGCCACTCGAGGGCCTTGTATCTTTCCTTGGTTCCCCACCTCGGAACGAGGTTCTTCTCCGGCACCTGGTCGGCGATCCACTGGAGGATCGCCGCGCCTTCGGTCAGCACCTCGCCGGTGTCGAGCTCGAGCACGGGGATGTACCCCTTGGGATTGACCTTCTTGAAATCACCGTTCGCCGTTTGCTTCGTCTTCAGGTCGGTCTTCACCAGGTCGAACTTCAGATTGGCCTCCCGGAGGATGATCTGGCTTGCGAGCGCGCAGGCACCGGGGGAATAGTAAAGTTTCATGTGAGCTCCTTTTTTAAAGTTGGCTGAACCCACCATCGGCGATGATGTCGGTTCCGGTGAGGTAACTTGAATCTAAGCTCGCGAGGAAGAGCGCGACGTTGGCCATCTCCTCGGCCGTCCCGAAGCGCTTCAGCGCCACCGTCTGCGCCATCTGGGCCTCGAACCCTTCGAGGTCCTTCGCCCCCATGCCGAGCTTCTGGTAAATGGGCGTGGTGATGGGCCCGGGGGAGAGGACGTTGACCCGCCGCTGGGTTCCCCACTCCGCCGCCCAGGTGCGGGCGAAGGATCGGACCGCGGCTTTCGTGGCCGAGTACACGCTCGCCCCCGGGAGCCCCTTACTGGCAACGGTCGAGGCGTTGAGAATCACCCGCGCCCCTGGTGACAGGAGGGGAAGAGCCTTCGTGACGGTGAAGTACAGCCCCTTCACGTTGGTGTCGAACTGGTTGTTGAAGAAGCTCTCGTCGACGAGTTCCGTGGGTGCGAAGACCGCGACCCCGGCGTTGGCGAACAGCACGTCGATCCGACCGTACTTCTCCTTCACCTGGGCGTAGAGGTGGTCGAGGGCCTTCAGGTCCTTCACATCGGTCTGGATGACGTCGAAGTGCGAACCGTATTCCTTGCGGGCCCGTTCGAAGGTCTCCGGCGACCGCGCCGTGATGACCACCTGGGCCCCTTCCTCTTTGAACAATCGAGCGGTCGCAAAGCCGATGCCCGAGTTCCCACCTGTGATGACAGCGATCTGACCAGTAAGCTTTTTCATGGATGCTCCTTTATAATGTATCCGTTAAAGTAACATTAAAGCAAATCCCTACTTAATGCAACTTTAATTATTGCATTTAACCTGGACTTTCCATCCAAATTAAGCTAGTATGCCCATATGGTTGATACCAGATTCGCGGTCTCGGTCCAGATCATGACGTCCCTCGCCTACCGGTACGGTGGGGAGGAGCTGATGAGCTCCGAGGACTTTGGCCACATCCTTCAAACGAACCCTACCTTCATCCGGAAGCTCATCACCAAGCTGGTGCAGGCCAATCTGGTGGAGAGCTTCCGCGGGAAAGGCGGAGGCATCAAGCTCGCCAGAGCTCCGCGGGAGATCACTCTTAAAGAAATCTACCAGGCAGTAATGGCCGACAAGCGCCTCGTCGCGACCCATGAGAAACCGGCCTTCAAGCACTGCCCGGTATCCTGCTCCATGGGCCAGATCCTTTGCGACGTCGTCACGGGAATGGAGAGGTCCACCCTCTCCTACCTGGAGAAGCAGCGGCTCTCGGATCTCGTGAGCAAGATCAAGTAGGATTGAAATTGACCCTGTAGACCTCGTACCTCTTCAGCTAACTGGAGCAGGCATTCTAACGACTTAATGCCAGAAAAAATCTCTTGCCCTCAAGCCATATTCATGTTATACTTACTAACATGAATACAGTAAAACCCACAAAAAAGACTTACAACTCCACTCTCCGAAGCGAGCAGGCCCACCTCACGAAAACGAAGATCCAGGAAGCCCTCCTCGAGCTCTTCCAGAGCAACGGGTCCGCCGAAGAGATCACCTACAAGGAAGTCGCCCGCCGGGCGGGGGTGACGGAGATGACGGTCTACCGGCATTTCCCCGACCGGGAGAACCTCCTCAAGGTACTGTGGGAAGGCATCACCGAGAAGCTCGGCGCTCAGCTCACGATGCCCACCACGGCGGACGAGCTCCTGCGAAACCACGACGACCTCATCCAGGGCTTCGGCGCTAACGAAGCCATGATCGTCGCGAGCATCACCACTGCGCAGGGCCGGGAGATGCGGGCCTCGATCAACCAAGAACGGATGCGGGCCTTCACCAACATCGTCAAAGGGCTCAACCCCCGGATCCCTCCCCGCTCCGCCCGGAGCTACGCCGCCGTCCTCCAGCTCCTCCACAGCGCCTACGCCTGGGACTCGCTGAGGTGCCGGTGGGACATGACGGACAAGGAAATCTCAAAGGCAACCAAGACCGCCATCGAAGTCCTCTTCGACCACATCAAAAGGAGTGAGAAATGATCGCCCACGTATCCATCCCCGCCAGAAACCCCTTCACGGTCGCGAAGCTCCTCGCGAAGGTCACCGATGCAAGCGTCTTCGCGTTCCCGGTGGTCGAGGGGGCCTACATCGTGGTCGCCAACGATGACTCCGGTTCGGCGATCGAAGTCTACCCCGTCGGCATGAGCCATCATCCGGGCCAGGGAGCGCCGATGAGCCTGAGCGAACCGACGATCAAGACCCAACCCTGGGAAGACCAGATCTATAAAGAGGCGGATGACCAGAAGCCGACGTCCCACCACATGGCCGTCTCCTCTCGCCTCACGGAGCAGGAGCTCCGGACCCTCGGGGAGGAGCACGGGTTCCGGGTCGTGGGCTGCGACCGCGCCGGAGTGTTCAAGCTCGTCGAACTCTGGATCGATAACTCGTACCTCGTGGAGGTCCTCTCCGGAGATGAGTACGCACGCTACAAAGGGTTCATGCGACCAGCGATGATCTCGGAGATGTTCGGGTCTCCGCTATGACTTCATCCGGATGAAGTCATAATTTCAAGCACTTACAAAAGGGTTCGCATCCGACTTCTCATCCTTCAGTTGACTGAACTTCACCCTTAACGTACTGAACTTAGGATGCAACCCATTTATCAAAAAGCCACCGACGTCGACGTCATCCAGCGAGTCCTCACCTACTGGTCTCCGCTCGAGACCGGATCGTTCATGGACTGGCTCTACGGCGGCGGGCCCCTCCATGAGTACGACCGGTATACCCCGGGGGTCATGGAACTTTTAAGATCCGGAACCTTTAACCAGCTCTGGGACTACCTCAACTACATCCAGTACGACCTCATGAACGTCGAACGTTCTCCCCACAACACCGCGGACGCCAAACACATCTGCTGGTGCTTCCACAACGTCTGGGAAACCCAGCAGCGACCGGAGACCAACATCCGGATCCAGTACCCGTCGCAGTACACCCTTGCCGTCGGGAACCAGCGGTCGGTCAACGAGCTCGAGATCATCCAGCTCTTCCTCGAGAGCATCCCCGACGAGTACTACCTCGTCCCCTGGCTCTGGGGTGAGGACACGCTCAAGGGCGTGGACGACACTGCTCTAAAGATCTGGTCGGACACGCGGAAGACGGTGGAGGCGAAGCGGATCCTCCAGATCATCCAGTCCTCGTACCTCAAGGT
>SXUH01000255.1 GCA_005791855.1 Bdellovibrionales bacterium | reverse complement strand
CGAAGAACCGGAGCTTCACGTCGTTGGCGTTGGCCTTGATGTAGGCCTGGGTACCGATCATGCCGGCGCCGAAGTGCCGGTTGACGTCGACGATCTCGTTGGAGTTCACGTAGCCGAAGTTCAGGACGTAGCTTCGGCCCTTCACCGCGTGATTCGAGTAGTTCATGGGCCCGATCCCAAGGAGGGTCCCTACCGGGACGAAGACCGGAGTGGTCGGAGTTCCGTCGGCGGTGAGGCTCGGGAAGCTCAGGTCCACCAGCTGCCCGGGACTTCCTTCCAGGACGTAGTTGTAGAGGTGCTTGCTCCTCGTTCCGTTCCGGATGGCCCGGAGTGTGTTGGCCCGGGTGACGAGCCGGCTGTAAGGCTCGCCGGGCTTGAGCACGTTGTAGGTCATGTGGTAGGCGTGCTCGTAGAAGTCCAGCATGTCCGGAGTCCTCCCCTCGAGGCCCCCGTCGTTATCCACGTCGTAGTGCGGGACCTCGAGGGCCCCGAGGTGGAAGTTCTGGATCGACCGGAGGACCTTGATCCCCAGCGGATCGTGGCCACCGCTGGCGGACCGCTTGACCTGGTTGTCCGCCTGGAGCTCCCCTCTCTCGAAGATCTCCATGCACGCGGCGGTGCCGGTCTTGCTCTGGTTCTTCACGGCGAGGAAGAGCGGGTCGCTCGACATCACGGGTTCGCCGACGAGGATGCCGTAGCACTTCTTAAAGCGCCGGATCTCGTCCTGCACGACGGCGGACGCAGTGGTGGGAAGCATGAAGGATGAAAGTAGAGCAAACGTGAGCAGCTTCATGGGATAATTATCGACGGAGAAGTCTACGGAACTTAAAGATCTCCAAGGGGATTCGAAGATTTCTTAAGAAACCTCACCAATTCGGGGTCCTACCCCGGCCAAACCCGGGCCCGGATCCCGACAAGGCTAGTCCGAGGTGCCCAGGATCTCAGGCAGTTTTGAGCTTCCTCGGGTCCAGCCTCTGGTAGTGCTCCCGCACGAGGTCCCGGGTGAAGGTGACGAAGGACTGGATGCTCGCCACGCACTCGGGGTTCCGCACCGCGAGCTTGCCGTAGGGGATGAACATGAAGATCTGGTTGCTCTTTAAGAAGTCGAAGCTCGACTGGATGGAGAAGTCCGTCATCAGGCACTCGCAGGCGTCCTCCTTCTTCGCGGAGTACAGGAGGTTGAAGGCGTAGTTGGACAGGTGGGTCTCGAGCGCCTTCTGGTCCTTGCCCACGCACTCCTTGAGCATGCGGGCGTCGATGTAGAAGCGGAGCTTCTCGCTCTCCGAGATCCGGCCCGAGAAGAGCTCGGACTCGAGGGAGAGGAGGAGGCCATCCATCGTCAGCTGCTCCAGGGAGAGAACCTGGGCCCCGTTGAACCCCGGGCCAAACTCCACGAGGATCTTCGACTTCAGCCGGATCCGGAAATTCCTGCGCGGGAGCTTCCCCTTCAGGAGGTGCACCAGGACGAAGTCCTTGTAGGTGGCCTTGTTGAAGCACTCCACCACGGACATGCCCTTGAAGGGGCCCGTCCCGGAGATGAAGGAGACCTCCACCGGCTTGAAGGGATCGATCCCGCCGGCGTAGAGCAGCTGGCCCATGATGTACTTCTCGTAGAGGTCGTACATGCTGATCTCGAGGACCTTCCCCGGGGTCTTGATCCACACGGGGATGAGCGAGAGCCGGTTAAGGCCCGCCTCCCGGGCCTGGTAGTCCTTCAGGAGGTCGGGTTGGTTCTCGAGCTGGGCCTTCACGGCGTCGCAGGTCTCGTGGAAGTCGGCCCAGTGGAAGACCATGTTCCCGTTGCCGCTCAGGCAGAACTCTTCCCCCAGGGACTTGTGGAGGTTCGAGTCCCGCAGAAAGGCCGGGGAAAAATCCAGGGAGAGGTTGAGGATGGACATGGACACCTTTTTTTCGTGGTCGGAGTTGGCCCTCTTTATTTTACCCGGAAGCGAAACTTTGGCGTAGGATTTTTATTTCCTCAGGCGAGGCTTCGCACGACGGAGACGAAGGACTGGTTTTCCCTGCGGAAATGGGCGAAGGAGAAGTAACTAAAAATTAGTGAAATCCCAAACGGGATCAGCAGGCTCATGACTATGTGGCTGAAATCTAACTGGATCGGGAGCCGCCGTTCGACGAAGATGTCCGGCATGATGTCGTGGCCATAGGACTCGAGGATTCTCAGAGTAATATAGCCAGATATTCCCCCCAGGACCACGGTGATGGCAGAAAGTATCAGGGTGAACTTGAAGCAGAGCCGGACGAGCTGCCGCTGGGCCATCCCGAGGATCCAGAAACTCATGAGGTCCCGGCGGATCTTGGAGTAGAAGATCATGAGCCCCGAGGTGATGGCGATGGCCACGAGGAGGCTCATGCTGATGAAGAGGAAGAGCATGACCTTGGTCTCGAGGTTCAGGGACCACACCAGGGCCTCGTTCATCTTCTCCCAGCTCAGGATCCGCAGCGGTGCCTCCGTCTCCACCTTCCGGAGTCGGTTTCGGATCTCTTCGGTCAGCTCGCCGAAGACCCGGATCTGGTTCACCCCTCGCTGCCGCAGGAGATTGTGGACCAGGTCCTTCCGCGCCCAGATCTCGAACTCGTCCACCTCGGGGAGCTCGGTGTAGAGGTAGTCCGAGAGGCCCTCGGTCACGAAGCGCGGGATCTCCCCCATGAGAGAGTCCGTGACCCCCGGGGCGATGATCTGGAGCTCGTCCAGGAACTGGACCTTGATCTTGCCGGCGAGGTCGTTCCCCATCACCAGGCCCTTGAAGTCCTTCTCCTCCAGGAACTCGGGCCTGTCGTCCGAGAGGTCGATGCCGTGGAGCTTCGCCGGCGCCACGAAGGTTCGGTGCTTGAGCATCACCTCCACCTCGAGCTCGGAGTAGAACGGCACACCCTCCTTGCGGAGGACCTCCTTCACCTCGGAGGCATCGGCCACCGGCTGGTCGAAGGAGATGAGGTAGGAGCCGTGGACACTCTTCGAGCGGTTCACCAGCCCCTTCTGGAGCCCGCCCATGATCCCCTGGATGACCATGAGGCTGAAGGCCGAGAGGAAGAGGCCCACCACGGCGATGAAGAGCAGCCGCTGCCGGGTTTTGGCCCGCAGGATGTAGCTGAAGAAATAGCTGAAGAAGGGCCAGACTCTCATCTACAGGTCGTAGAACTTTTTCTTATCCGCCACCATCATCGAGAGGTACGGAGCCACCGCGTAGCGGTTCTGGCTGACCTCGGTGGCGAAGTTATTGAGCCGCTCGGTGATCTGCTCGAGCCCCTCCTGGTCCGCCCAGCGCAGGAGCCCGCCGCGGAACGGCGGGAAGCCGGTCCCGTAGATCATCCCGATGTCCACGGTGGACGCCTTGTCGCAGATCCGGTCCGCGAAGATGTAGGCCGCTTCGTTCACCATGGGGAGGAAGAGGCGCATCTGGATCTCCATCTCGTCCTTCCGGAGCTTCTTGGCCGGCAGGAGGCCCGCGATCTCCGGGTTCTTCCCCTTGGGTTTCCCCTTCTCGTCGTAGAGGTAGAACCCCTTCCCGTTCTTCTTCCCGAGGAGCTTCGCCTCGTAGAACTTCGAGGAGATCTCGCTCGGGATCGCGCGCTCGCCGAGGCCTTCGTGCATGATCTTCCCGACCTTCACGCAGACGTCGAGGCCAATCTCGTCCATCAGCCGGCACGGCCCCATGGGCATCCCGAAGTTCAGGGCGGCCTCGTCCAGGGCCTCCACGCTCACGCCCTCCTCGAGGAGGTAGGCCGCTTCGTTGAGGTACGGAGCGAGGATCCGGTTCACGAGGAACCCCGGGCCGTCCTTGACCACGATGGGGGTCTTCTTCACTTCGAGCACCCACTTGAGCAAGGTGTCCACCACCTTCTTATCGACGCGCTCGTGGGTGATGATCTCCACCAGCGGCATCTTGTTGACCGGGTTGAAGAAGTGCAGGCCCGCGAAGCGCGACGGGTCCCTCAGCGCCTTGCTCATTTCCTCGATGGAGAGGGAGGAGCTGTTGCTGGTGAGGATGCAGTCGTCTTTGACGTACTTCTCCACTTCCGCGAACACTGTTTTCTTTACGTTCATGTTTTCGACCACCGCCTCGACGACGAGGTCCACGCTCTTGAAGCCTTCGAAGTTGAGCGTCGGCTCGATGGAACGCATCTTCCGGTTGAACTCGTCCTCGGTGATCCGTCGCTTCTTGAGCATCCCGCCGAAGTTGCTCGACGCCTGCTTGAGCCCGAGCTCGAGGGCCTCCGGAGTGAGGTCCTTCATGAGCGGGGCCTGGTTACTCTGGGCGAAGAGCCAGGCGATCCCGCCGCCCATGACACCGGCGCCGAGGACCGCTCCGCGCTTGACCGACGGCAGGCTCTCTTTGTTTTCTATCTTCTTGGAGTTATCCGTGAGGAAAAAAATGTGCTGGAGGTTCTTCGACTGGATACTCTGGGAGAGTTCCGCGAAGGCCTGGGCTTCGATGGAAAGGTAGTCCGTCCGGTTCTTCCCGTGCGCTCCTTCCAGGACCTCCAGGATCTTCAGGGGGGCCGGGTAGAACCCCTTGGACATCTCCATCACCTTCTCCCGCGCCTTCTGGAAGATGATCTTCCGGCTGAGGAAGTTGCTCATGGCCGCGGACTGCAGCTCCGTCTTCAGGGACTTCCGAAGGCCCGTCTTCTTCTCGAGGAGGTAGCCGGGGGCGAGCTCGAGCATCCGCTCCGCCGGGAGCACGGCGTCCGCGAGGCCCATCTTCAGGGCGTTCTTCCCTCTTATCTGCCGGCCGGTGAGGATCATGTCCATGGCGGTGGTGAGCCCCACTTTCTTCGGCAAGCGGTAGGTTCCGCCGAAGCCCGGGAGGACACCCAGCATGACTTCCGGAAGGCCCAGGGCCGTCTTCGGATTATCGGAGATGAAGATCTTCTTGCACGCCAGGGAGAGCTCGAGGCCCCCGCCGAGGCAGACCCCGTCCACCAACGCGACGGTGGGGAGCTTCAGGTCCTCGATGGCGTTGAAGATGGTGTGGGCCTCGTCCAGCGCCCGGAGGGCCTCGGCTTCGGTCCGGAGGGAGTTGATCACCGAGACGTCCACGCCCGCGAGGAAGACGCCGGGCTTGTGGGAGAAGAAGCAGACACCCTTCACCGCGTTCTTGGTTTCGAGCTCGTGGGCGTAGAGCACGGCCTGGTTGAGCTCCTCGAGGGTCTCCCGGGTGAAGGTGGTCATGGATTTCTTTTCGAATTTCCCGAAGCCCACCCAGAGGAGGTCGTTCTTGATTTCGACGGTTAGGTTCTTGTAGGTCATGGTTGTCTCGCTTAGTGTTTGAGGTTCTCGATGATGACCGCTCCGCCCTGGCCTCCGCCGATGCAGAGGGTGGCCAGGCCGTACTTGAGCTTCCGGCGCCGGAGCTCGTGGGCAAGAGTCACCACGAGCCTCGAGCCGGTGGAGCCGACCGGGTGACCCAGGGCGATCCCGCCGCCGTTGACGTTGAGGCGGTCGAAGGGGATCTCCCCGATCACCTCGTCGATCCCCCACTTCGCCGAGAGGGCCCTGTCCTTCATCACCCGCGTGCAGGCGATGACCTGGGCGGCGAAGGCTTCGTTGAGCTCGAAGAGCTCGAGCTGGGAGAGCTTCATGTTGGTGCGCTTGAGCACCCCGTGGGTCGCGAGCACGGGCCCCAGACCCATGCGCTCCGGTTCCAGACCGTGGAAGTGGTAGTCCACCATCCGCGCCAGGGGGTCGAGGTTGTGCTTCTTCACGGCCTCCTCCGAGGCGAGGAGCCACATGGATCCGCCGTCGGTGATGGGGCACGCGTTCCCCACGGTGACGGTTCCGGTCTCCCGCTCGAAGTACGGCTTGAGCTTGGCGAGGTT